>NZ_JBHXMY010000018.1:17022-25804 GCF_042720195.1 Nocardia sp. NPDC058497
TAACCCCGCCGGGCGGTGTGGGGCCGGGGCGTGCCGCGCGATCGCCCTTCACATCCCGGGGGGCGTTTCCCGAGCGGGGTTCCAGGCCCCCGTTCGTGTTTCTAGCCCTTCGCCCCGAAGTTTTTTCCCGAACCGGGAATCAAATCGACCTCTCTAACCTTTCAACTGTTGATTACCAGTTAGATCGATGGAATCATCACGAGGGAACGAGTCATGGGCAATCACGCGAAGGGGCAGTCGTGACCGGGCACTACGCGCAGGTCGCTTTCACTCCGCTGGTGCGCGAGCATCAGCGCGTCCACGGGAGTCTGCGCAGCTATGAGCGGATGGCGCAGGTGCCCGAGGTGGCTGATCGGATCGGGCCCGACGAGGCCTGGTTCATCGGCGAGCGCGACAGTTTCTATCTGGCGACGGTCGGTGAGACCGGCTGGCCGTACATCCAGCATCGCGGCGGCGCACCGGGATTCCTGAAGGTGCTCGACGCGCACACGCTGGGGTTCGCCGACTTCCGCGGCAACAAGCAGTACATCAGTCGCGGCAATCTCGATCACGACGACCGGGTCTCGCTGTTCCTGATGGACTACGCCGCGCAGTCGCGGATGAAGATCTTCGGGCGGGCGCGGGTGCTCGAGGCCGCCGAGGACCAGGAACTCCTCGCCTCGCTGGTGGTCGACGGCTACGGCGCACAGGTCGAGCGGGCGGTATTGATCGAGGTCGAGGCGTTCGACTGGAACTGCCGCCAGCACATTCCGTCGCTGTACCCGCGGGCCGCGGTCGCCGAGGCGATGCAGGTCCTGCGCGATCGGATCGCCGAACTGGAGGGCGAGATCGCCCGGCTACGAACCGATTCCGTGCGCGACTGACTGCCGTGGTGGCGGAATGTCGCCGACTGCTGTCCAGGTTTAACCGTTAAAAACTATTTAGAGAGTTAGGATGTGACGGGCATGCGGCGTGAGCACCTTGCCTGGGCCGGGCTGGCGGCGATGACCGTGTCGTTCGGCCTGAACTTCACCATGGGCGTGTTCTTCGCGCCCACCGCCGCGGCCTACGGCGTCTCGGCGACCGCGCTGGCCGTGGCCGCCGCACTCGGCACGATGGTCACCGGCCTGGCGCAGCAGGGGATCGGCAGGTTGCTCGACCTGCTCGGACCCAAACCCGTGCTGATCGGCGGCCTCACCCTGATCTCGGGCAGCTACCTGGTGCTGGCCACGGTCACCGAGACCTGGCAGTTCGTCGCCGCCTACATGGTGCTAGGCGGACTCGGCTTCGCCTCCTCGTCCACGCTCACGGTGACCACCCTGCTCGGGCGGGCGCACGGTGCGCAGGCGGGGCCAGCCATGGCCAGGGCCGCGATCGGTATCAATCTGGGGCAGCTGATCACGCCGTGGGCGGCCACGGCGCTGTTCGATCCGGTCGGCGTGCGCGGCACCTTCGCGCTGCTCGGCGCGATCGGGCTGGCAGCCACCGCGGTGCTGTGGCTGCTGCTGCCCGACGATGAGCGGGCGGCGACGGTCCCTGGTGCGGGTGAGTCGCTGGCCGACCGGTGGAAAGTGCTGGTGTCCTTCGGGTTACACGCGGCGACCCTGTACGTCGTCGTGCTGATGTTGCCGAAACACGCCGTGGAGCAGGGCTGGTCGGTGGCGGGTGCGGGCAGGCTGGTCGCCTTGGCGGCACTGACGGCCGGGGTGACCTCGGCGGCGCTGGTGCGGCTGCTGCGGCGGTACCCGCCGGAAACCCTGCTGCGGGTGCTGTATTCGGTGCGCCTGGCCGCGCTGCTGCCCGCGGTGTTCGTGCCGGGGCCGGAGGTGCTGGTCGTGGTGGCCGTGCTGTTCGGTGTCGCGTCGTTCCCGGTCATCCCGCTGACGATGGCGATCCTGTCGCGCGGTCTCGACCCCGCCCGGATGGGTCGCACGCTGGCGCCTGCCTGGGTGATCCACCAGCTCGCCGCCGCCACCGGCCTCGGCATGGCCACCGTCGTGCACGCCCTCACCGACAGCTACCGCGGCTACTTCGCCCTCGGCTTGGTCTTCACCGTCGCCGCCGCCCTCCTGATCACCCCGGTTCGCCGTCGCGAACCGGTCACCGTATGAAGAGGAAAGAGAGATCCATCATGAGCCAGACCCGCCACAACACCGTCCAGATCCAGGGTCAGACCGTCTTCTACCGGGAGGCGGGCGACCCGAATGCCCCGGCTGTGGTTCTGCTGCACGGCTTCCCGTCCAGCTCGGCCATGTTCCGCAATCTGATCCCGGCGCTGGCCGAGGATTTCCACGTGATCGCGCCCGATCACGTCGGCTTCGGTCAGTCGGCCATGCCGCGGGTCGACGAATTCGACTACAGCTTCGAGAAGCTCACCGAGATCACCCTGGAACTGCTCGACACCCTCGGCATCGACCGATTCGCGCTCTACATCCAGGATTACGGCGCGCCCATCGGCCTGCGCATCGCCTCGCGCAACCCCGAGCGGGTCAGCGCGCTCATCACCCAGAGCGGCAACGCCTACCTCGAAGGCTTCACCCCGTTCTGGGAGGTGCTGTTCGCGCACGCGAACGATCGTGTCACCCACGAGCCCGAGGTGCGCAAGCTGCTCGAACTCGACGCAACGACATGGCAGTACACGCACGGTGTTCCGGCCGACCGGCTCGCGCTGATCAGCCCGGACACGTGGACCCTCGACCAGGCCTACCTGGACCGCCCCGGCAACAAGGAGATCCAGCTGCAGCTGTTCTTCGACTACAAGAACAATCTCGACGGCTACCCGGAATTCCAGAAGTACTTCGCCGAGCACCGCCCGCCCACGCTGATCACCTGGGGTGAGCACGACGAGATCTTCGGCGCCGACGGTGCCCGCGCCTACCTGCGCGATCTGCCCGATGCCGAACTGCATCTGCTCGACGCGGGCCACTTCGCGTTGGAGACGCACGGACCCGAGATCGCGGCGCTGATCCGCGACTTCCTCGGGCGGGTGCTGCGCTGAGTCCGGCGGCTGGGCGTCGTGGGGCGCCCAGCCGTTCCGGCGGCGTCGCGTAATCTGGTCGGCGGTTTATCGGCCGGGTGTGTCGGCCGTCGGTGTAGCGGGGGGAACATGCAGACAGGTATCGCTCGGGTGATCACGGCGGCCGCGGTGGCCTGCCTGGCATTGTCGGCCTCGGCCTGCGCCGGGGACACGCCGGGCGTGGCCGAGGTCGCGGGCGCACCGCGGGCCGGCTTCTACTCGCCGCCCTCGGAAGCTATTCCGGGACAGCATGGTTCGGTGATCCGGAGCCAACCGCTGACCGGGTCGCAGGCGGTGCCGGGGGCACGCAATTATCTGGTGCTCTACCGGTCCGTCGACGCGCAGGGCAAGCCCGTCGCGGTGTCGGGCACGCTCGCCGTCCCGGAGGGGACACCACCCGCGGGCGGTTGGCCGTTGATCTCCTGGGCGCCGGGCACCAACGGCGTCGCCGATGCGTGCGCGCCCTCGCGCACCGAGGGATCCTCGCCGGGCAAGGACGACCAGGCGCGCTGGGTCGCCAAGGGTTACGCGGTGGCCAGGACCGACTATCAGGGACTCGGCACGCCGGGTAATCACGGCTACCTGATCGGCGAGACCGAACAGCGGGCGGTGAGCGATTTCGCCACGGCCGCACGCGAAGTCGACAAGTCCGTGGGTTCGCGCTGGGTGGCGATGGGGCATTCGCAGGGTGGTCACGCCGCCCTGTTCGCCGCGGGCGCGGCCGCCGCGTGGGCGCCGGGCGCGGAACTACTCGGCGCCGTCGCGCTGGCTCCCGCGTCGCACCTGGGGGAGCAGGTGCGGATGGCGAAGTGGACGGTGTCGAACCCGCTCGGCAAGCTCGGCACCGGTGACATCTCGCTGTACGTTCCGCTGCTCGTGCGCGGCGCGCAGACCGTCACCGATGTCGACCCGGCCCGGTTCCTCACCGAGCGCGCGGTCTCGATGCTGCCGTTCGCGGACTCCGAATGCACCGCGGCGCTGCGGGATCGCGGCAAGTGGGGTGGGCTGTCCGCGAAGGACGTGTTCACCAAGGACGGCGACCTGTCCGGTCTGCTGCGCGTACTCGACGACAACGATCCCAGCGGATTGCGGTTCACCGCGCCGGTATTGGTACTGCAGGGCCGCTCCGACATGACCGTTCCGCTGAAGTCGACCGACGCAATGGTGGCCGAGCAGCAATTGCACGGCCAGTCCGTCGACTACCGCAAGTACGACGACGTCGACCACAGCGGCATCGTCGCGGCCTCGTTCGCCGACGCGCTCGGCTGGGTGGACACCCGCTTCGGCATCACCCGCTGAGCCGGGTTACGCCGAGAGCAGAAGAACCGGGTGTGTCGGCACCGGCATCCCTACGCTCGGAGCATGGGCGAACACAACGAGTTGCGGGTGATTCCGGGCGGACGCGGCGAAGGGCGTCCCGAACCGCTGTGGCGTGAGGCCCTCGGTGATCGCCTGCGCGCCCTGCGCCTCGAGCAGCGCTCCACCCTCGTCGACACCGCGGGACGCGCGGGGATCTCCCCGCAGTACCTGTCCGAGGTCGAGCGCGGCCGCAAGGAGCCGTCGAGTGAGATGATCGCGGCGCTCGCGGGCGCTCTCGGCACATCGCTGAGCGACCTCGTCGCCCAGGTCGCCGAGTCCATGCGCCGCCCTGCCGCGGCTCGCGCGGTCGTCATCGGTGGCGACCGGCGCATCGGTACTCAGGTCCAGCCCGCCCCGGTGCAGACCTTCGTCGCCCCGAATGCCGTGCTGTTGGCGGCCTGACCCCGATCGTTCGGCTGGCGATCCCGCGCGCTGGTCCGATCCCGCCCGTTGGTCCCAGCGCGCCCGGCGGAGGGCAGCCCCACCGGCACGGTGCCCACTCCAGCTCGATGGCCGCCGCGTCAGCAGGACTTCGCTGCCGATGGTCTCAGCCGAGCCGACGGGCACAGCCTTGCGCGTGCCGGCGAGTACGCCGGCCGGGTGAAGTCGCTCGACCCCGAGACCAGGCGAATTAGCCCGTCCGCACGGAATCGAGCAGGCCGCGCAGCTGATCGACGAGCGCGCTGACCGGCATCTCGGGGTCGATCGCGCGCTGCACGCCGAGGCCGATGCCGAGCGAGAGTAGTTGCAGCGCGGCGTCTTCGGCCGAGATCGGCAGATCGAAGCCCATCTCGTCGGCCTGTACCTGGATCAGGGAAGCCAGCACCGTGGTCATCGAGCGCCGGCGTGCGGCCAGTTCGGTGCGGACCTCGGGCATGTGCCGGGTGCTGGTCGCGAACTCGACCTCCAGTGCCGTCCAGCCGACGTCGCCGATGTTCTGGTCGGCCCAGCGGGCGAAGCCCTCGATCCGCTGGGCCATCGTGTCGTGCGGCAGCACCGCGTCGGCGAGGGACTGGGCACGTTCCACGTGCACCACATCGATCACGGCCAGGCCGAGTTCGTGCTTGGTGGCGAAGTTCGAGTAGACGGCGCCCTTGGAGAAGCCGGCCTCGGCGGCCACCTTCTCCAGTGAGGTCACGTTGTAGCCGTCGGCCAGGAACAGGCGCTTGGCGGTTTCCACCAAACGCTCGCGGGTGAGTGCGTGCGACTCCTTGCGCGTCATTCGGGCCACAACCGAAGTGTAGCAAGACTGGGGTACCGCTGGAACTCAAATACCGTTAGTATCCGAATTATGACTACACGACGTGGCCTCGCCATCGGGTGCGGCGGTCTGCTCGGCTTCGCCTGGACCGCCGTCGCCCTCGACGCCGTCGAGCGCGCTCTCGACTGGGATGTCCGCACCGCCTACGTGCTGATCGGCACCTCGGCGGGTGCGGAGATCGTCGCCGCGCTCGGCTCCGGGCGCACCCCGGCCGATCTCCTCGCCGCCCTGGACGGCGCGCCCGGCGCCGACCCGGTCCTCGCGCACCACGTGGCCGTCGACCCCGGCGCGATGCCGCCGCTGCCCGCGCTCGGGCTGCCCGGTCTCGGACTCGTCGGCGCTGGTGTGCGCAGCGGTTCGGCCTACACCGCGCTGGCCGGGCTGCTGCCGAAGGGTCGTGGCGACGCCAATTGGCTGCGCGCGTTCGGCCGGGCGCTGGCCCCGCGCGGCGGCTGGGTCGACCATCCCGCCACCTGGCTGGTCGCCGCCGACCCCAGCTCCGGTGAGCGGGTCGCCTTCGGTTCGAAGGACGCGCCGCATGTCGATCTCGGTTCGGCGATCGCCGCGTCGTGGGCGATCCCCGGCTGGTTCCCGCCGGTCTCGATCGACGGACGCGATTTCGTCGACGGCGGTGCGGTGTCCTCGGTGTCGGCCGATCTGCTGGCCCCGCTGTACCTCGACGAGGTGGTGGTCATCGCGCCGATGACCTCGGCGGGTGGCGCTTCGGCCACCGGCCTGAGCCGCGTCGAACGCCTGCTGCGCGCTCAGATGACCCGGGGGCTCGACCGCGAAGTGGCGCTGCTGCGCGCCGCCGGTACCCGGGTGATCCGGGTCGAGCCCGGCCCCGCCGAACTCGCGGTGATGGGCCCCAACTTCATGGATTCCGCCCGGCGGCAGGCCACCATCGCCGCCGCCCGCCGCATCGTCCCCCACCGGGTCGCCGACGCGGTCCGGGAGTCTGTCGTCGAAGGAGAAATCGTATGAGCCACCACGAAGTGGTCGTGATCGGTGCGGGCATCTCGGGCATCTGCGCCGCGATCAAGCTCGCCGAGGCCGGTGTCGAGGATGTGCTGATCGTCGAGAAGGCCGAGACCTTCGGCGGCACCTGGCGCGCCAACACCTACCCCGGCTGTGCCTGCGACGTGCCATCGGGCCTGTACTCGTTCTCCTTCGCGCCCAACAGCGAGTGGTCGCGGCTGTTCGCGACCCAGCCCGAGATCCTCGCCTATGTCGACCGGGTGGCGCGCGAGTCCGGGCTCGCCGACCGCACCCGTTTCGGTGTGCAGGTGCTCGGTGCCCACTGGGACGACACCGACCGGCTCTGGCGGCTCGACACCGGCGACGGCGAGCTGACCGCCCGGTTCGTCGTCTCGGCCGCCGGACCCTGGAACGAGCCGCGAGTCCCCGAGATCCCCGGCCTGGCCGATTTCCCCGGCGAGGTGTTCCACTCCGCGCGCTGGAACCACGACTACGACCTGCGCGGCAAGCGCGTCGCCGTGGTGGGGACCGGGGCGTCGGCCGTGCAGTTCGTGCCGGAGATCCAGAAGGAGGTCGCCGCGCTGCACCTGTTCCAGCGGACCGCGCAGTGGGTGCTGCCCAAGCTCGACCACCCGGTGCCCGGCATCGAGAAGCGGTTCATGCGCCGGGTGCCGTTCGCGCACAAGGCATTACGCTCGGTGGAGTACACGCTGATGGAAGGGCTCGGCGTCGCGTTCCGCAATCCGCGCCCGCTGATGCAGACGGTGCAGTCGGTCGGCTCGGCGTATTTGCGCGCGGTGGTGCGTGATCCGCAGCTGCGGGCCGAGCTCACCCCCGACTACCTGCTCGGCTGCAAGCGAATCCTGTTCTCCAACAGCTACCTCCAGTCGCTGACCAAGGACAACGTCGATGTGCACGCTACCGCCGTCGCCGAGTTCCGCGGCAACACCGTCATCGGCGCCGACGGCAGCACCGCCGAGGTCGACGCCGTCATCCTCGGCACCGGCTTCCACATCCTCGACACCCCGCTGGCCGACATCGTGCGCGGCGCCGACGGCCGGACCATGGCCGAGCACTGGCAGGGTTCGCCCGAGGCCTACCTCGGCACCGTCACCACCGGTTTCCCCAACGCGTTCACCGTGCTCGGCCCCAGCCTCGGCACCGGCCACTCCTCGGCCTTCGCGATTCTCGAGGCCCAGGTCGACTTCCTGGTCTCGGCAATCGCGAGCGCGGGGCGGCAGGGGTGGGCGATCCTGGATGTGCGACCGGAGGTCCAGGCCCGCTATGTCGACCAGGTGCAGTCCGCGCTGGCGGGCACCGTCTACAACGCGGGCGGCTGCCAGAGCTACTACCTGGATGCCAACGGCCGCAACAGTTTCAGCTGGCCCTGGTCCACCGGCGAGCTGACCCGCCGGGTCAGCGCCTTCGACCCCGACGACTTCACCATCACCACTGACGACGAGATGGCGGTACCGGCATGAGTTACCCACGAATCGACCTCGACGGCGCGCTGGTCGCGATCACCGGCGCCGCACGCGGCATCGGCCTCGCGACCGCCGCTGCCTTCGCGGCCAAGGGCGCCTACGTCGCGCTCGGTGACCTCGACGAGGGGCTGGCCGTGCAGGCCGCCGACGAACTCGGCATCCGGGCCATGGGTCACGTCCTCGACGTCACCGACAAGGACTCCTACGCGGCGTTTCTCGCCGCGGCCGCGAAGTGGCGTGGCGCACCGCTCGATGTCCTGGTGAACAACGCGGGCGTGATGCCCAACGGCGCGTTCCTCGACCAGTCCGACCGGATCGACCAGCTCACCATGGACGTCAATGTCTACGGCGTCATCCACGGCATGCGCCTCGCCTTGCCCGGCATGGTCGAGCGCGGCTACGGCCACGTCGTGAACGTGGCCTCGCTGGCGGGCAAGTTCCCGATCAAGGGTCTGGCCGTCTACAACGCCAGCAAGTTCGCCGTGGTCGGGCTGACCGCGGCGACCCGGCTGGAGATGGACGAGACCGGGGTCAGCGTGAGCGCGGTGCTCCCGTCGGCGGTGCGCACCGAACTCAGCTCCGGGATCGACTACGGCATCCTGCCCGCCGTCGACCCCGAGGACATCGCCGCCGCCGTGGTCCGCACGGTGAAGACCAGGGCCGCCGAGACCGCGGTGCCGTCCTATGTCGGGCTCGCGGCCAATG
>NZ_JBHXMY010000019.1:0-13676 GCF_042720195.1 Nocardia sp. NPDC058497
GGTGTAGAGGTAGGTCGCGCTGTCGACCGGATCGAGGAACCGGTGCAGGCCCTCGCCCGAGCGGCTGTACTCGCCGGTGGCCCGCACGACGACCACGTTCGTCGCCGACAGGCCGCCGAGCGTGAGGCGGGCGCCGTCGTACTCGACGTCGACCTGCTGCCCGTTCACCGTCACCGACTCGACGGCGAGCCCGAGGAAGTCGAGCCACGTCTGGGCGGTGGTGGCGTCGAAGGTGACGGTCGTCGTGGTGGCGAACCCGGCCCGATCCTGATCTCGGGCGCCCGAGAGGTCGAGTTCGACGCGGTAGTCGTGGACGGTGACCGCCGCTGATCGCGCGGCGGTCTCGGAACGGGTCAGGTTCGCGGTAGGCACGGCTCGATCCTGCCAGCCGCGGCAGCCCGCCGCGGTACGGTCGCGCCGGCGGGGCTGTGCGCGCACTATCGGGCCATACGCACCCCGCGGGACAGAATCACGCCGAGGGCGATCATGCCGAGACCGAGGCCGAGGTGCAGCCAGTTGTCGGCGGTATTGAGCGGTACGAAATTGGCGTCGCTGTTATGGTCGACGAGTAGGCCGTACACCAACAGGACCAGATAGATCAGCCCGCCGCCGATCAGATACGTCCGTGAGTGAGCCGCACCGACCGCGGCGAGCACACCGGCGACGCCGAAGGCCAGGTGCACGACGTTGTGTAGCACCGACACCCTGAAGAGGCCGAGCAACTGGGCATGGGACTGGTGGCCCGCCCATTCGAGACTGCTGTAGTCGGTGGTGACGCCGGGAATGAATCCGAGGACGCCCCCCAGCAGGAAAGCCGCACCCACGGCCAGGGCGGCGAGCTGAATCGGCGTCCGCGCGGCCATCGTGTTACCGACGGGAGTGGACATGGCGTTGTCCTTTCATTGCGGTGGGCGGGCCGCACGGCGACTCGCACCATTCGGACACCATGCGCGTGCCCGGTCGGCGCCGGGGCAAACCGGACTCAGTACTGCGGATCCATCCCGCACCGGCTCGCGGACTGCGAGGTCGGGAGGTGGCCCTCGCCCTGATCGAATTGGTCATCCCTGACCCTCCCGCTTCGCGGACGACATCTAGGTCGCCGTCGCGTCGGTGGGCAGGCGGATCAGGCCGAGCCGATCGCACCGCCGTACCAACGGTGTGAGGATGCCCTCCGCCTCGTCCGTGCGGCCTACCTGCCGCAGCGCGCTCCCGAGCAGGAACCCCGCGCGCATCGCGGCCATCGGCCTGCGCTCGGGATCGATGCCGGCGAGCAGGATTTCGGCACGGTCGATCGCGAGCCGGTGCCGATCGGCGCCGGGCTCGGCCAGCAGCAGCCGGATCGCGGAATCCTCGTCGAGCTCGTCCACGGCGGTGACGATGCCGTTGTCGGCACGGATCCGGCGCGGTCGCAGGATCGCCGCGGTCAGGCCGGGATCCAGTCCGAAGCCGAGCCGCACGCGTTCGTTGTGCATCCGAGCGGCCAGACGGGGCAGGTCCAGGCGTTCGGCGTGCGCGGTCCCCTCGTCGAGGAGTTCGCGCGCGCCGTCGCGATCGCCGCGCAGCGTGCGCACCCGCGCGCCGACGGCGTAGGTCGCCAGCATGAAGTCGACACCGCCACCGCCCTCGTCGGTCAGCTCCCTGCTCTGGGCCAGCAGATCCCCGGCGGCGTCGAGATCACCTGTCTCGTACCGCAATTCACCGAGCAGGGCGCAGGCGAGGCGGGTCGCGTGGGCGGCGGGACCCATCGTGTCGCACGCGGTGTCGAGCGCGCCGGTGAACAGGTCCTCCGCGCCCGTGATGTCGAGCTGTTCCCTGGCCGCCAGCCCGGCGAAGCAGCGCCCGTAGACGGACAGGAACGGGCCGGTCGCCTCGTGATAGGGCGCCGCCCACAGCTGCCACCGCCGCGCCTCGGCGAAGTCGAAGCGCTGGATCGCCGCGTAGGTGGCGATATTGGCCGCGATGCCCGGGATCCGCGGCGTGAAGGCATCGGGCTGCGCCAGCGCCTCACCGATCAGGCCGTCCAGATCCGACACCCGGTCGGCGAACATCTCGCGGACGCTGATCGCGACGTCGGCCTCGGCGCGCAGCTCGGTGCGTTCGGGTTCGGCGGGCGCGGCCGCGGCCAGCGCGGTCTCGAATCGGGCGAGGGAGGCCGTGGTGGCCGCGGGCCTGCGCAGGACCAGGTCGACCCAGACGCCGAACAGCTGAATGCGAGGCCTGGCCCGGCACACACCGGCGGGCAGTTTGGCCAGGATGCCTTGCAGCATCACTATTCTCGACCGTTCCAGCAGGTAGCCCGCGCCCTGTTCGACGAGATCGGCCGCCCGATCCGGATCGTCCGCGGCGAGCGCGTGCTCGACCGCCTCGTTGAGCAGATGATGATGGGCGAACCAGTCCGCCGCCCGCAGGCGCAGCGGCGCGATATCCGCAGGCCGATCCTGAGACAGCCTGCGGCACAGGTATCCGGCGAACAACTGGTGATAGTGATACCAGTTCCGGTCCGGGCCGTCGGGCAGCAGGAACAGACCGCGGTCGGCGATGTCGGCGAGCAGGTCGGCGGCATCGGCGCGCCCGGTCAGCGCGGTGGCGAGGCCGCCGCAGATGCGCTCGCAGATCGAGGTCGTCATGAGGAAGTCGAGGGTGTCCGGATCGAGCCCGTCGAGCACGTTCTCGGCGAGGAAATCGCCGATGTCGGGGTGGACGGCGAGGCTGTCGAGCAGGTGCGCCGGATCCTCGCCCGCCCGCAGCGACAGCACGGTCAGCTGTAGCGCCGCGACCCAGCCGTCGGTGGCGTGGGCGAGCGCGGCGATCTCGTCGGCGGTCATATGCACACCGCCCGCTTCGGCGAGGAAGGCCCGCACCTCGTCGGGATCGAAACGCAAAGTGGCGGCGTCGATCTCGGTGAGCTCACCGTGGATACGCAACCTGCTCAGCGGGAGCGCGAGCCGGGTGGTGCTCGTGACGACCAGCGGCAGATGGTGGCAGCCGTGCTCGAGCAGGAACCGGACCGCCGCCACCGACGCGGGGCTGGAGACCCGCTGCCAGTCGTCGAGCACCAAGGTCACGCGCTGATCGCCGGTGTGCAATCCGTCGACGAGCGCGGTGAGCACGGCGCGGGTCGGGTCGTCGGGGTCGGCATCCAGGAGCCGGTCGAGGTCCTCGGCGAGTACCGGGACGGTGGGCCGGATCGCTTCGACGAGGTGGGTGAGGAACCAGGCGACATTGTCGTCGTCCTCGTCGACGGTCAGCCACGCCACCGCGGCGCCGTGCTCGACCAGCTCGTCGCGCCACTGCGCGGCCAGCGTGGTCTTGCCGAATCCGCTGGGGGCGTGGATGACGGTGAGCCGGGTGCGTTCGCTCGTGCGCAGGTGCTCGAGCAGCCGTTTCCTGGGGAGGGTTGCCCTGGCGGGCGTCGGCGGACGGTACTTCGTGGCGGGCGTCGGTGGGGCGGTGGTCCGCTCGTGCGGCCGTGGTGGGGGCGGCAGGGGGGCCGCGGCCGGACGCTGGGTGCTCGGGACGCGCAGCACGTCGACCGGTGCGCCGGTACTGCGCTGGGCCGCAACAAGTTCCGCGCCGAGCGCCGCGGCGCTCTCCGGCCGATCACCGGGTTCGGGGGCCATCGTGTGCTCGATGACGGCACGCACCTCGTCGGGCACATCCTGTTCGGTGAGATCGGGCCTCGGCTGCGCGGACACCCGCAGGAACTGCGACAGCACCTGCTCACCGACCCGCCGCTCGTAGGCGACATGCCCGGTGAGCGCGCAGAACAGGGTGGCGCCCAGGCCGTACACGTCGGCGGCGACGGTCGCGGGCGCACCACGCAGCACCTCCGGCGCGGCGAAGGCGGGAGAGCCGGTGACGATGCCGGTCGTCGTGCGGAACCCGCCCTGGATCCTGGCGATCCCGAAATCGGTGAGCTCCGGTTCGTTGTAGTCGCTGAGCAGGATGTTCGACGGTTTCACATCACGATGCAGGATGCCCGACCGATGCGCGGTCTCGAGCGCGCCCGCCATCTTCACACCGAGCCGCAGAATCGCCGCCCAGTCGAGCGGGCCGACGGTGTGGATGCGCTGCTCGAGCGAGCCGCGCGCGTGATACGGCATCACCAGATAGGGGTGCCCGCCGCGCGTGGTGCCCGCCTGGAAGACCGCGACGATATTCGGATGACCGGAGAGCCTGCCCATCGCCTGCTGCTCCCGCACGAACCGTTGCAGTCCGTCGGGATCGAGCTCGGCGGTCAGCACCTTCACCGCGACCACGCGATCCAGATCGGGCTGTGTGCAGCGATACACGACGCCGAAACCACCGCGGCCGATCTCCTCGGCCTCTTCGAAGCCCTCGGCGGCCAGCTCCGCCACGATGCCCGAAGCGGAGCTGCGCTGTGTCGGTTGGATGTCGGCCATGTCGGCTCGATTCGGTCACGCCCCCGGCGGTGCGCTGCTGCGATCGCCACTACCGAGGATATAACTCCGCGGGCAGGTACACCTCCTGCCACCAGGCGAGGACGCGGTCGACCACGGGGCCGGGATTCCTGACCCAGCGGATGTGGTCGTTGCTCGCGCCGGCGGGGACATCGGCGCTGCGGTAGTCCCACCGCGTGACCTGCCCCGGGGCGAAGAGATCACGCGCGAAGGCGTCGATAGAGCGGCGGGGTGAGAGGGTATCGTCCTCGAGCGATATCACCAGGGCCGGAGTGGCGATCGCTTCCGGTGCGGGGTACGGCGTGCGGCCGGTCAACACCATCTTGGCCCATTCGCGCATCATCGTGCGCGCCCCAGGCGCACCGAACGCCGGCTTGGGTAGATGGCCGAAAACGGAAGTCAGTAGGGGCACGAGCAGGGCCATGACGGCGACCGGCAGGCCGAAGTTCGGGAAGTGCCGGTGGTAGGGCAGCGAACCGCCGACCGTGACCAGACCGTCGGCGCGGGGGTGGGTGAGCTCATGACCCGCGGCGAGCTGAGCACCGAGGCTGTGGCCGAGAACGATGACCGGCCGGTCGGGTGTCTGCGCGCGGGCTTCGGCGACAGCCTGCGCGATGCCATCAATCTCGTCTTGATAGGACCAGTCGTTGCCACGAGAGGCCGGGGCCTCTCCCTTCTCGAATCCGCGACGCGGCAGCGCACGAGCGCTCCATCCACGATCGCTGAACGCCGCGACGAGCGGGGCGTAGAAACGGGAGCCGATCGCCATGGCGGGTGCGATCAAGACGATGGGCGAATCCGCCGGTGGGTAGCTCGACCTGGTCACTGGTGCTCCTTCGATGCTGACTCGGTGCCTGGCGTTCATTGACCGTGGGCAATACCAAGGCTAATGTAAGCGGCGAAAACATCTGGCAGCGGGTCTCGGTCTCCTGTGTCGAGTTGGTCGGTGACGATGCTCGCAAGCATTACACCCGACTGAGTGTTGGCACCGCTTATATTCGCATCAGCGTCGCAATTGCCGTCCCGAATCGGTTCCGAGCCGAAAGAGCGAAGGAGAGCGCGATGACGGAAATCAAGCCGGTCCTGGAGCCCGAGGCGGCGGAGTTCGCGAATGCCACCGATGCCCCGCCGTTCCTGTTCCAGATGCCGCCCGCCGAAGGGCGCAAGGTGGTCGACGAAGTCCAGGCGAGCGACGAGGATAAACCCGCGATCGACGAGGAGTGGATCACCGTCGAGGGTGGGCCGACCGGTTCGGTGAAGGTCCGCATCGTCAAACCCGCCGGGTCCACCGGCACCCTTCCGGTCATCTTCTATATCCACGGCGCCGGGTGGGTTTTCGGTAATGCGCACACCCACGACCGGTTGGTTCGTGAACTGGCGGTCGGCGCCGACGCGGCTGTCGTATTCCCCGAATACGACCTGTCTCCCGAGGCGAAGTATCCGACCGCGATCGAACAGAACTACGCGGCCGCGCAATGGGTTGTCGCGCACGGCGCCGAAAAGGGCCTGGACGCTTCCCGTTTCGCGGCGGTGGGTGACTCGGTGGGCGGCAATATGACCGCTGTCCTCACCTTGATGGCCAAAGATCGCGGCGATATTCACATCTCGCAGCAGGTCCTGTTCTATCCGGTGACGGACGCCGATTTCGATACCCAGTCCTATCGCCAGTTCGCCGAGCACTACTTCCTCGCCCGCGAGGGCATGAAGTGGTTCTGGGACCAGTACACCGAGAACGACGCGCAGCGCGAGGAGAACTACGCCGCCCCGCTGCGTGCTTCCGTCGACCAATTGCGTGGTCTGCCACCGGCATTGGTGATCACCGGTGAAGCCGACGTGCTGCGTGACGAGGGCGAAGCCTACGCGGCCAAGCTCCGTGCGGCGGGTGTGCCGGTGACGCAGGTGCGCTTCGGCGGGATCATCCACGACTTCGTGATGATCAACGCGATGCGCTCGACCCAGGCGGCGAACGCCGCCATCAAGCTGGCGCAGGACACCCTGCGCGCGGCGCTGCACTGATTCCGTCGGGCCGCTGTCGGTCTGATCCCATCAGCGCGTGTCGCGTGGGCTGAGCCGGATGATCGGGACGGTTCGGCCCGCTCGGCCCGCCTCCTGGCGGTAGGGGATGTAGGCCGGGAAGACCCGGTCGGCGATGGTCCAGAGTCGTTGGCGCTCAGCCTCGTCCTCTATCTCGGTAGCCCGCATCGGTGCCCCGCCGAAGACAACATCGGGATTGGCAAGAAGGTTGTAGTACCAACCGGGGTTGATTGCGCTGCCCGCGTTGGACGCCACGATGACGAAGTGATCGCCGTCCATGAAATAGATGATGGCGTGGCGTCGCCGGGCTTTCGTTCTCGCTCCCTCGGTCTCCAGCACCGCGGTCGGGAAGACCAACGTCGTCGCGAGGCGGCCGCGCGAAAGGCGCAGGAGCAGCGGATCCAGCTTCCACGCGATGTGTCGAGAGATGAGTCGCGGCAGGCGGCCCGCGGCGAAGGCCGAGTAGGCCCGGACGAACCAACCCGGCCTGCTTGTCGGGTCGACCGGACTCGAACGAAAAGTGTGTGTTCCGGTGGTACCGGCGACGAAGATCTTCATAGCGTTCCCCCGCTCAGCATTGAACTACTACAGAGAATCGTTTTTAATTGCTGCCGGTTCGTGCGGGTTTTGTGTGTGTGGCAATCACCGATGAGTTTCGAGCGCGCAGGAGGTCTACACGGTTATGAGGCGACTGAGCTACGGGATCGGCGTGTCCCTGGACGGCTACATCAACGACCGCGACGGCAACATCGACTGGACCGACCCGGACGACGAGCTACACCAGTTCCACAACGACAGGTACAGCGCGATCGAGGTCTCGCTGCACGGCCGCCGGCTGTACGAGTTGATGGCCGAACACTGGCCGCACGTGCCCGAGACCGCGTCGCCCATCGAGCGCGAGTTCAGCAGACTCTGGACGGAGAAACCCAAGGTCGTCTTCTCCCGGACCCTCACCGAGGTCCACTGGAACAGCACCCTGGTCAGCGAGAACGCGGTCGAGGAGGTCCGCAAGCTCAAGGCCGGCGGCGATGGCCTCATCGAGGTCGGCGGCGCGAGCCTTGCGGCCTCACTGATGCCACACGGCCTCATCGACGAGTACCAGCTGTTCGTCTCTCCGGTGATACTCGGCGGCGGCACCCCGATGTTCCCCGCACTGGACCAGCGCATCGGCCTCCGATTGGTCGAGACGAGGCACTTCGACACCGCGGTGATGCTGCGCTACGTCGCCGACTGATATTCCGCATGAACGTCACCGCCGAACAATTTCCAGTAGAAGGCGTTCATCTTCGCGGCGGCAGGTGCGTGCCGGGCGAGGATCGCGGCCACATCCGGCGACACCTCGTCTGGGATGCGACCAGCGGCGCACTGAACTACGTATTCGTTGCGGGCGACCGGGCCGCCGCTGGTCGGCGTCGGTATTCCGCAGACATCGGTCACCAGCCAGTTGACCAGCCGCATGGCGGCGTAGTCGGCGTCATGGGTGGCGTGACGTGCGGCGAAGTCGCGCTCGGCGGTCGACAGGTCGAAACGCGGCGAGGTAGCCAGCCCGAAGTCGCTGAGATAGATCCGCTCCCCGTCGCTGCGCACATTGCCGAAGTGCCCGTCCATGTGCAGCAGCTCCCGATCGGCCAGAAACGTAACGATTTCCGACAACTGCTGCGCGACGGCGGCGGCCTTGCCCGCCGGGTCCTCGCGCAGCCACTCCGCCATCGAGTGCGGAATATACTCGCAGAACAACATGAGGCTCGACGATGCGGCGGCCAGCGCTTCGAGCCGGGTACGCACGGCCGGGCAGCCGCCCTGAGCGGCAACCACCGCATCGATGTCGGCGTGCTCGTCGACGATCGGCGATCGGCCGGGCAGAACCCGCCAGTGGTAGAGCATCGGGAACGCCTGTGTCTCCCCGGCCAGAACGCCGTCGGTGACAACGATATTCGCGGCCAGCTCGCGCCATGCGTTGAATCCAGGGCCGCCGATGCCGTACTGGCAGAACACCGGCAGGTCGAACAGATTCGCGGTCGAGCCCCGGTGAGCGAGCTCCCGATCGGTCAGCGGGACGCGCTTGGCGAACACCGCCACCCCGTCGACGTCGAGGACTGCGGAGTCCCCACCCACTCCCACACCGTTGGACCGGCCCATATCCACAAGCTCCGCGAGCTCGAAGTCGCTGCGGGAAGCCAGGAAAGCCGAAAGCCTCTGATGGCGGACGCTCCTGGCAGCTGTCATCACACGATTCTGCCATCGACCGGGTGGTTGACTCGTGCCCAGCGGCGGTCCGGGTTCGTTGGCCCCGGCTAGTTGGTGCCGCTCAGCGCCATACCCGCACCGACTCCGATGATCAAGGCGGCGACGGCGAAGGCTGCGGCATGCAAAAGCGAAACCATCTGTCGGAGCGTAACTGCGCGGCTCGAACGACGAATCGAAAAGGCGTGCAGCGGGGCCATTCAGTGGACGCCTGCGGCGCGGTCTTGACCGATCGGAGCACCCAGGGGTGCCGGTGTCGTAGCCCCCTTCCCCGGACTCCCGGTCACCATGCCCCGATAGACCGTCTCGGCCAACACTTCTGGCCCCGCGTCGAATCGGCGCGTGGCAAGGGTTGGACCGTGACGTAGGTGTGCACCCCGGACCGTCGCGGTGCGTACGTGCGAGGCGTACGACAGTGGTACTCGCAGACGGCTGGTTTTGGTGGGTGAGAGCTCCCCGGGTCGGGCTCGTCGGTGACGACCAAGGAACGGCCCACCTGGGGGCCCGGGAAACGAAACGGCAGCTCGCGTCCGCGCTCGGGAGCGTAGACCGCTCCTGGCGTCAGGACGACCGCTCGGCGGTGGAGCACGCCGAGGCGATACGGGTAGGGTGACCCCTACGGTGCGAACAGCTCTTCTCTGTTTCGTACCCAGGCCCTCGGTCAGCGTTGGCGCGCTGCCGGGGGCCGTTCTTTCGTGGGCGACGTTACACCCCAAAGCTATTGACGAGCAACCGTGCTCGCGCCCGGTGACCCGCGGCCTACGCCGCACCCCTTGGATATCGAGCCCACCGCCTTGCCGGCGATTGCGGACTCACAGATCTGTCACTCGAGAGTCTTTTCTTCGGCAGGCTGAGCGGTGTGCAGGTGGGAGGTGTCGGCGAGGCTGACCAGAGTTCGGTTGCGCCAATGGTCGTCGAGCCGCAGGTGGGTGATTGCGCCCGGTGTGGTCGAGAACGACGCGAATCCGATTGCGTTGACATGGATCTGCATCCAGGTGGTGATGACGAACGTCAACGCGTATCCGTGGGTGACGACGACATGGTCGTGGACGGTGTCGGCCATGAGCTCACGCAGGCATGACCCGACCCGGGTCGCGACTTCGCGTCGGGTCTCGTCGCCGGGAATGGGGCCGCGGTGGTCGAGTCGGTTGTTGTCGGGTGCGGGAATCTGCCGCTGCGCCAGCCAGGCGTTCGGTTTGCCCTCGGCCGCACCGAAGCTGATCTCCCGAAGTCGCGGGGTGGCGTCGACGGGGATATCGAGCGTGGCGGCGATGATCTGTGCGGTTTCGGTGCAGCGAGCGAGGTCGGACGTGGTGATGCGCATCGGTCGGAGCGGATCGCGGCGGCGGTGCAACTCCTCGGCGACCAGGTGTGCGTCGCGTCGCCCGTGTGGGGTCAGGTGCGAGTCGTACCATCCGCCGACAAGGTTGTGTTGGGTATGTTCCGCGTGTCCGTGGCTCACCACGTAGACGTCCTGCACGACCCCTCCTCGTTCCCCGATCGGGCCACCTACTGTGCCAGCCCCTTGTTTCTGCGGATGATCCCGCGGCAGCGCCATTCCAGGAGGATCACGGCGAGGCCGAAGAAGCGGAAGGCGGGGTTGGTGGTTTGGCGGTGGTGGTAGCGGTAGTAGATCTGCTGGCAGATCACGGCGAGGCGGAACAGGCCGAAGACCTCGTAGAAGGACCATTCGCGATCGGTGAGGCCGGTTTCTATTCGGCGGCAGTAGTATTCGACCACTTCGTCGCGGGTGAGCATGCCGGCGGTGTGGGTGGGCTGGCGGCGGAAGAATGTGAAGGCGGCGTTGTCGTCGGCCTGGACCCAGTAGGCGAGGGCGCCGCCTAGATCCATCAGAGGGTCGCCGATGGTGGCCATCTCCCAGTCGAGCAGGCCGATGGGGCGGGTCGGGTCGGCGCGGTCCAGGACGATGTTGTCGAAGCGGAAGTCGTTGTGGATCAGCACCGCTGCGCGGTCGGGCGGCTGGTTGGCGGCCAGCCAGGTCATGACGGGTTCGAAGGATCCGACATTGCGGGTTCGGGCCCGGCGGTAGCGGTCGGACCAGCCCGAGACCTGCCGGGCGACGTAGCCGGGGCCCTTCGACATCCAATCCAGTCCTGCGGCAGCGGGATCGATGGTGTGCAGGTCGACCAGAACGTCGAGGACATTGGTGCACAGCGTGCGTACCTGCGGGGTCGTCAGGGCGAGCCCGGGTGGGAGTTCCTTGCGGGGGATGAGGCCGTCGAGGCGTTCCATCAGGTAGAAGGGCGCGCCGAGCACGCTGTCGTCCTCGCACAGCGCCACCGTCGGCGGTGCGTAGTCGAATACCGGGCCGAGGGCGGTCTGCACGCGGTACTCGCGCGCCATGTCGTGCGCGCCGTCGGCCCGGTGCCCGCCGGGTGGCCTGCGCAGGATGAGGTCGCGGTCCGGGTACTGCAACAGATAGGTCAGATTCGAAGCGCCACCGGAGAATTGGCGTACCTGCGGGTTCTCCGCGAGCGACTCCTCGTCCAGCTCGGCGCTGAGCCACGCCGACAAGGCCGCGACGTCGAAGGCGTCCTCGGCACGCACATCCCGTGCGTCCGAGACGGTGGGGGAGTGGGTCATGTCAGCTTCCTCACGATGGACAGGGGCAGCACCTTCATCGCCACCGAGAGCGGAACCCACGGCCACGCCGGGACATACGCGACGGTCTTGCGCGCTTCGATCGCGCGCACCATCGCCCTGACACCGGTCTCGGTGTCGACCATGAACTTGGCGCGATCGGCCTGGGCCTCCGTCATCTCCGACCGGATGTAGCCGGGACAGATCAGCGAGATATCCACGCCGGGAATCTGTTCCGAACGCAACCCCTCGGCGAGCGCTGCCACCCCGGCCTTGCTCGCGGCATACGTGGTCATCGACCGCCGCATGCCCCGCACCGCGGAGAACGAGGAGATGAGCACCAGATGCCCCCGGCGCTGCGCCCGGAACACGGCCAGCGCGTGCTCACTCTGCGACAGCGCCCCGACGAAATTGGTGAGCGCGGTCCGCCGGTTGGCCGCGTGCCCGCCGGTGCCCAGCGCGGCACCATGGCCGATGCCCGCATTCACGACAACCCGGTCGAGCGTGCCGAATTCGGCCCGGAACTTCTCGAACACCGTCTGCACGGCGGCATCGTCGGTGACATCGAGCGCCGCGGTGTGCACGACGATCCCAGGATGGGCGGCGAGGAGTTCGGCGCGCAGTGCATCGAGCCGATCCACGCGCCTGGCACACAGCCCGAGATCGTAACCGCGAGCAGCGAATTGGCGCGCCATCTCCGCCCCGAGTCCGGAACTGGCGCCGGTGATGACGATGGTGCTCATCGGGAAGTCCCCTTGTCGTCCGCGGTACGGCGGCCCATACCCATCAACTGCCGGTCGTAGAGCGGGCGCAGCAGCCGTTTCGTCCAGTACGCCCGGCGCCCGTCGGTATCGGTGAGCACCAGGAAACGGCGCGCGTCGATCCCGGCCAGCGCGGCCGCCGCGATGTCGTCGGCATCCAGCGCCGCACCGTCGATCAGACTCCGGGCGACCTTGGTCATCAGCGGATCGGCATCGCTCAGCGACGCCGCCAGATTGGTGCGGAAGAACGACGGGCACACCACCGAGACGTCGATGCCGTGCGGGGCGAGCTCGTAGCGCAAGCTCTCGCTGAGCGCCACGACCGCAGCCTTGGCCGCCGAGTAGGACGCCATGGCAG
The DNA here is from genome assembly GCF_042720195.1 of Nocardia sp. NPDC058497. Classification (NCBI taxonomy): domain Bacteria; kingdom Bacillati; phylum Actinomycetota; class Actinomycetes; order Mycobacteriales; family Nocardiaceae; genus Nocardia; species Nocardia sp. NPDC058497. The sequence continues at coordinate 12,420 of NZ_JBHXMY010000019.1, forward strand.
GCGGATGCACGAGCCCGGCCAGTGACGCCGTGTTGACCAGATGACCCGCGCGCTGCGCCTTGAACATGGGCGTGAACGTCCGGCAGCCGGTGGCGACACCGAGGACATTGATGTTCATGACCTGTGCCCACTCGTCGTGGGGGACACGGTCGATCCGCCCACCGGCGGCGATACCCGCGTTGTTGACGAGAATGTCCAGCCCGCCCAAGCTCTCCTGCACGGTGGTGCGTGCCCGCACCCAGTCGTTCTCGGAGGTCACGTCCAGCCGGAGATACGACGCACCCGCCGGGACCACAGCGTCCTCGGCCAGATCGGTGACCACGACGCGGTCACCCCGCCCGGCGAACCGCCGGGCCAGTGCCGCACCGAGACCGGACGCGCCACCGGTGATCAGAACCCTGGCCATGGGTCACCGCCCCTGCGTGTATTTGGCGAGCTCGAGCCGGCCGACGACATCCAGATGCACCTCGTCGGGCCCGTCGGCCAGCCGCACTGCCCGCGCGGTCGTCCACGCGGCCGACAACGGCACATCATCGGACAGCCCCGCAGCGCCGTGGATCTGCATGGCGAAGTCGATGACTTCCTGCGCCATCATCGGCACGTGCGCCTTGATCTGGCTGATCTCGCTCAGCGCGCCGAACGCGCCGACGGTGTCGAGCTTCCACGCCGCATTGAGCACCAGCAGCCGGGCCGCGTCGATCGCGATGCGCGCCTTGGCGATTCGCTCCCGGTTGCCGCCCAGCCGGGCCAGCGGCCTGCCGAACGCCGTGCGCTCCACCCCACGGGCACACGCCGCCGCGAGCGCGGACTCGGCCAGCCCGATCAGCCGCATGCAGTGATGAACGCGGCCGGGACCGAGCCTGCCCTGCGCGATCTCGAACGCGCGACCCGGCCCGAGCACGATGTTCTCGGCGGGCACGCGCACATCGGTGAACGACACCTCGCCGTGCCCGAACGGCTCGTCGTAGCGGCCCATCGCGGGCAGCATCCGCTCGATCCGCACTCCGGGAGTGTCGACGGGGACGAGCACCATCGTGTGCCGACGATGCTTCTCGGCCTCGGGATAGGTGAGGCCCATGAAGATGATGACGGCGCAGTCGCGATGGCCGATCCCGGTGGTCCACCACTTGCGGCCGTTGATCACGACGTCCTCGCCGTCGAGCACGGCGGTCGCCGCCATATTCGTCGCGTCGGAGGACGCGACGTCGGGTGGGGGCCAGCCGAACGCCCCAACCCAGGTGCCCGCCCTCACCCGGT
>NZ_JBHXMY010000019.1:13686-16307 GCF_042720195.1 Nocardia sp. NPDC058497
CGGGTTGGCCCCACCCGGGTGCACAACAAGTGGGGCCGTTTTACCCCGCCGCCCGGGCGGCGGCCCCGGGGGGCCCCCCAATTTTGGGGCCCGGGGCGGCCCGCCACGTCGGGTTCGGTCATGCCGAACGCCGAACGGATGGTGCCGTCGAGCAGCGGTTCCAGCCACCGCTCACGCTGGGCCGCATCGCCGAACTGGAGCAGCACCTCCATGTTCCCGGAATCCGGTGCGTTGCAATTGAAGACATACGGAGCCAGGAACGAGCGTCCCGTCTCCTCGGCGATCGGCGCGTAGTCGACATTGGTCAGGCCGGTGCCGCCGTCGGTGCCGAACCGCGCGGCGTACTCGCCCGCGTGCGCCGCCGGCAGGAACAGATTCCACAATCCCGCCGCGCGCGCCTTCGTCCGCAGCTCGGTGAGCACGGGCAGCGGATTCCACGGGTCCGCGCCGGAATCGCGCAGGGCGGCGATGCTGCGGTGGTAGTCCGCCTCGATCGGGGTGATCTCCTCGGCGATGAAACCGCGGACTCGGTCGACGAGATCCGTGGCGCGGGCGCTGGGGGCGAAGTCCATATCTTCTGCTTTCGGTGAAGGGGAACGGGGCACTCAGGCCGGAATGTGGGTCATCGCGAGGGCGGACTCGTCCAGGCTGCCGAGGACGAGGGTGCCGTGCGCTTCGGCGACGCCGGTGACCATGGCGTAGGCCGTGCCGTCGCGCTGGAGGTCGTGGACGAGAGTTCCGTCCTGATCGACCGCGATTACCCAGGTGGTGCGCACCGGTGCGGGCATGAGTCGATCGGGCAACTGCCACAGCAGTTTTCGCAGGAGAACCGGTTGTGGCAGCAACAGGTCGAGCATCGGGTTGCGTGGCGAGGCCAGGGTCACCCAGATCAGACCGTCGCTGCCGAGGGCGATGTTGTCGGGAAAGCCGGGCAGATTGTCGATCAGTACCTCACGCGTGCCCGCCTTCGGGCCGCGCAACCAGTACCGGTTGAGCCGGTAGGCGCCGGTCTCGGCGACGATCAGCGAGGCGCGATCGGGTGCGAAGGCGACGCCGTTGGCGAAGTGGAGACCGTCGAGCAGGGTGTCCACTGTGCCGTCGGGGGAGTAGCGCAGCAGGCGGCCCGTGCCGGAATGCTCGAGCATGTCGCCCATCCACTGATCCAGCGGCCAGCGGCGCGACGACGCGGTGAAGTAGATGGTGCCGTCACCAGGATCCTGCACGACATTGCTGGCCATGTTCAGCGGTACACCCTCGATCGCGTCGACGAGAACATCGACCGCGGTCCCGGTGCCCGGCCACCGCAGCAAGCCACGGTGCGCGTCGCAGATGAGCAGCGAACCATCAGTGCCCGCGCACAGGCCGAGCGGGCGACCGCCGGTGTTCAGGACCGTCTGGACGACCCCGGAGGGGAGGTCGACGCGCAGGATCCGGCCGTCGTCGATCCCGGTGTAGACGAGACCGTCGGCGCCGAAGACCACATCCTCGGGTCCGGTGCCGGGGAGTTCGATCCGTCGCACCGCAGGCATCGGAGGGGAACTCTGCCGTTTGCCTGCTCGTGGCGTCGCCGTAGGCGGTGACCAGCGAACCGGTTCCATCCGCGACCCAACACTATCGCCCATCGTGCCTCCCAAAACCGCGCTGCCCTGTGCAGATGCAATTATCAATGCCGGTCAGCAGCATTGAAATAGGCGCGGAGACCGAGTTTGATGTGCATATGCACATCGGCAGGCCAGTGCCCGCCCTCCCGCTGGGCCCGCACCGCCGCAAGACCGCGGCCCAGATCGCGGCAATGATCGCGGAGGTCGACCCCGAGCTGAACGAAATCGCGGCGGATCTGACCCGGCTGTACCGCGAGCACATCCCTGTCTACGACCAGGTCGACGCGAGCTCGATCGAGAACAACACCCGCGCGGTGCTGCGCATCGTCGTCGCGCAACTGGGCGACGAGCAAGCCAAGCACGCGGGCTTCGACGAACTCACCACCCTCGCCAGAACCTGGGCCGACCAGCAGATACCCCTGGACCTGGTGGCCCACAGCCTGCAGATCGGCGCACGCAGGATCTTCGAACTGATCCGCCGCCGCGCCGCGGCCCGTGACATCCCCGCCGCCGAGATCGACGAAATGCAGGACCTCACCTGGGAATGGGCGACCGCGTCCGCCACCGCCGTGCACGTGGTGGCGCAGGAGCGGGCCGTGGCCGGAGCCGCCCGCCGCGCCGATTTCCTGCGCAGCCTCGTCGACGGCACCCTCTCGCCCGCCGTGCTGCTCGTCGACGCCCGCGACCACCGCCTCGACCCGAAGCATCGCTACCGGATCGCCTGCGCCGCGTGGAACGAGACCGCCGCCACCACCGACCTGCTCGCCGCCCTGCGGGCCCGTGGATCGACGGCGAAACTCCCGGTCGTGGACACGGTGGTCGACCAGCACCTGGTCGCGCTGCTGCCACGCACCCCGGATTCGCTCCCGGACGACAGCGTGGTCGCCCTGGGATCCGCTGTGCTGCTCGGCGATGCCGCGGCGTCCTACCGGCAGGCGCGGCGCGCCTTGGATCTGGCTGCGCGCCACGGCCGCCGCGGACTGGTCGATCTGGGATCCCTCGGCCCCCGTCCGCTGCTCG
>NZ_JBHXMY010000019.1:16317-25426 GCF_042720195.1 Nocardia sp. NPDC058497
GTGGTGTCTAGCGGGGTACGCGGCGCGGTCTCGGGTGGGTGGGGGGGGCGCTTGGGGTGGTGGTGTTGGTCGGTGATACAACCCTCTCGCGGGGCCGCCGCCACGGTGGGGTGGCCCGGGAGATCCTCGGAACCGTCGAAACCTATCTCGACTGCGACCGGCGCATCGACGACACCGCGGCCGCGCTGTACCTGCACCGCAATACCGTCCGCAACCGGCTCACCCGCTTCGCCGAGCTCACCGGCCTCGACCTCGACCGCACCGACGATCTCGTCGTCGCGTGGTGGCTGCTGCACCGCGAGCAGCCGCCACCTCGCTGACGACTTCCGATCAGGGCTTGCGGGCGACCGCGCCGTACGCCGAGATCGGGCGGACCTCGCCCACCTCTGTCCCCTCCGCCTGCCACTGGGTGATCGACGTGAAGCCGGGCTCCACCAGCTCCAAACCGTCGAACACGGCGTGGATCTGGGCCTGCGGACGCGGGATGTACGGTGTGCCGCCGGTGCCGGTGTAGTTCTCACACAACGTGACGTAGGCCTGGCTGTCGTCGGTGCCGTCCCACATGATCAGGTAGCTGCCCGACGGCACCGCCCCGACCACGGTCCGGACGATCCGCAGCAGGTCGTCGTAGGTCCTGGCGTGACCGAGCACGCCCATGAACATCACCGCGATCGGCTCGTTGAAGTTCAGGACGTTGCGCGCGTCGGCGACGATCTGGTCGGGATCGTGGAAATCGGCGTCGATGTAGGTGGTGACGCCCTCGGGGGTGGTGCTGGTCAGCAGCGCCCGCGCATGGGTGAGCACCAGTGGATCGTTGTCCACGTACACCACGCGGGCATCGGGCGTGACGCCCTGGGCGACCTCGTGGGTGTTCTGCATCGTCGGCAGCCCGGTGCCGATGTCGAGGAACTGCCGGATGCCCCGCTCGCGCGCCAGGAACCGGACGGCCCTGATCAGGAACTGCCGCGACTGCACGGCCATGGTGGAGATGTCCGGGTCGACGGCAAGGCCCGCGTCACCGGCGATCTTGTCGATCTCGTAGTGGTCCTTGCCACCCATCCAGTAATTCCAGATCCGCGCCGAATGCGGAATGTCGGTCCGGATCACCGGGGTGTGCACGTCGGCCATGCGCCTCGCTCCTCTGCAAGTGTGACAGCGGTGCCCATCCCGGGGAAGGAACCGTCGGCGGGACAGCACCTGATCTGTTGCGACAGTACAAGATTCACGCCACCCCTGGGTGGTGGATCGGGCAGTCGCCGAGTGGTAGCCGCACGCTCGCGAATTCGCGGTCTCTACCGGCCTGGTCAGGTGGGTAGATCGCCCGGACTCAGGTGAACGGGATGGGCCGCGGTGAGGCTGTTGTACAGCACACTGAGGTCGAGCGAATCGACCGCGCCCCGCTTGGTCTGCGGGCCGCGATCGACCTGGCGGTGCAGGGCTTCCATCTTCTCGTCGAGCTGGGTGGCCACCTCGGCCGCCTGCGCGAGGTCGCTGCGCAGGTTCGGGGGGACCTCGCCGCGGTACTTGTAGTAGATCTTGTGCTCGAGGCTGGCCCAGAAGTCCATCGCGATGGTGCGGATCTGGATCTCGACCGGGATCCGTTCGGTGCGATCGGAGCGGAACACCGGAATCGACACGATCAGGTGCAGGCTCTGATACCCGTTCGGCTTGCGGTTGGTGATGTAGTCGCGCTCCTCCAGGAGCGTGATGTCTTCCTGGCCGACCAGCATGGCCTTGATCGTGTCGATATCGGAGATGAAGCTGCAGACCACCCGGACACCGGCGATATCGAGCACGTTCTCCCGGATCGCGGCGAGATTCATCGCGTAGTTCTTGCGCCGGACCTTCTCCAGCACGCTCTCGGGCGACTTCAGCCGCGACCGCACATGCTCGATGGGGTTGTACTCGTGCGCGTTGTTGAAGTCCTCCCGCAAGACGTTGATCTTGGTGGTGACCTCGTCTATCGCGAACTTGTAGCCGAGCATGAAGTCGACGAACTGTTCCCGCAGCACCCGGAGATCGTCGATCCCGACCCGCACCCCGTTGTGGGGCGGGCCGTCGGCGGTGAGCTGATCCGGTTGCCAAGGTTTCATCGAGTCCATTGTGCCTGTTCCGCCGCGAGCACCGCCGCCGCACCAGGTAGAGCCCGTCTACGATGGTCCGATGCTCGCCGCGGTCCTGTCGTTCACCCTCGCCGCGATCGTGCTCGTGCTGCTGCCGGGACCGGACACGCTGGTCGTGGTGCGCAGCCTCGTCCGGGGCGGTCGCAGCGCTGGGATTCGCACCGCCGCGGGTGTGCTGTGTGGGCTGGCGGTCTGGGTCGTCGCGGCGGTGCTCGGGTTGTCCGCCCTGCTCCGGGCCAGCGAGATCGGGTATGACGTGTTGAAGCTCGTCGGCGCCTGCTATCTGGTGTGGATCGGTGTGCAGTCGCTGAAGGCTCTCCGGCAACCCGTCGACGTGGTGACGAGCGGACCGGCTGCCTCCCCCGCACCGCTGGATCGGGTGGGCAGTTTCGGTGCGGGCTTTCTCACCGACATCCTGAATCCGAAGATCGGCGTCCTGTTCGTCAGTTTCCTGCCCGGGTTCGTTCCCGACGGCTACTCGGCGGTGTGGACCACACTGGGCTTGGGCGCCGTCTATATCGCCCTGACCGCGCTCTACTGCGCCGCGCTTGTCGTGGCGTCGGGCTCGATCTCGACATGGATGCAGACCGCGCGCATCCGTCGCCGCATCGATGCCGTCACCGGACTGGTGCTCGTCGGGTTCGGTGTACGCCTCGCCACGGAATCCTGACGCACCGGACGATCAGCCGGCGCGCTCGTCCGTTCGCGCCACGCCATCGCGCTCCGCGAAGACCGGCCTCCGGTGCAGTTCGAGCCAGTAGATGACGACCACGACGGCGTATCCGGCCAGCAGCGAGCACACGGCGAGCACGCAGAGTCCGACCATCACCGCCAATACCGTGCCGATCACCGCTTCCTCCCGGCGGACCGGCGCGGGCCCTGCCGAAGCCTGTCGGTCCGCGCCCGTCTGGCCGCATCCGCCAGATCGGCGATGTCGAAGGCCAGTGAACGCCCTTCGCGTATCAATTCGCGGCCAGAGGCGGTCGCCACCCGCCCGATCTTCCCCTGCCGAGCGACCACCGTGGCCCGCACTTCCCGCGCGAACTCGCCGATCGCCTGCCGATCGTCTGCGGTCTTCTCGACCAAGGCGTCTACCATCGCTGCCACCAGCAACCTCATCGCCGCCACCCCGCTGAACTGTTGAGTGAACAATTGTGCACTGACATCGTCCACGTTATCTGGTAACGGTGGTACCGACAACCTTTAACTCGCCGCGAGACGGACGAATTCCCCTGTGCCGGGTGATGGAATGCTGTGGGGATGGTCGCGCGCAGGGTCAAGAGCAAGGCGGGGCGTTGGGGTGATCGCAACGTCGAGCGTCAACGGGTGGTGATGGACGCGTTGATCGCCTTGATCGAGGAGTCCGAGCCGGGGGCGGAGGTGCCCTTCCAGGCGATCGCCGAGCGGGCCGGTATCAGCCGTTCGGTGATCTATCGCCATTTCGCCGATCGCAAGGACCTCGACGCCAAGACGCGCGAGTACGCCGTCGAACTGCATCTCGAGTCGGTCATGCCTACCGTCGATGCCGCCGATACGATCCGCGAGGCCGTGTCCCGCGCGGTGCACACCTACGTCGTTCTCGTGGCGGAGCATCCTCGGCTGCACGATTGGGTCGAACAGGGAGCAGGCACCGACGCCGGTGATTCGACAGTCGCGTCGTCTACCAAAGACGCTGTCGCGCAACAGATCTACTCGCTGGTGCTGCCCATTGCCGCCTTGTTCGATCAGTCCGACCCCGGCATCGAGGTGGGGGTCTACTCGATCGTGGCGATGGTCGACGGCGCGGTGAACCGGTGGCTGCGCACGCGCCCCGAGGGCTGGGACGTCCCTGATGTGAGCCGCATGCTGACCGAATCGCTGGTGATCTTGCTGGAGGGACATGCCCGGATGCGGGGGGTCTCTCTCGATGTCGACCTGCCGATGGATGAACTCCTCGCGTCGGCCCGAACTGGGTAAACATAACTTTGGCGACACTGTGTCGCATTATCTCTTGTCCTCGCGCCGGCCTCGGTTGTACCGTCGGTTCATGAATGGCGACACAGTGTCGCCATAATGTGGCAGGAGATCGCGATGGCATCGACCGCGCAGACGTACCGACCCGGCAGCGACAACGATGACTACGTCGAGGTCCTGGCGACCTTGTCGGACGGATCGGTGCATCGCCGGTTCGATCCCTTCCTCGACATCGCCTGGGAGGAACCGGATTTCGCCGTCCGCGCCGATGACGAGCGATGGATTCTGCCTGCCGCCGACCCGTTCGGCGCCCATCCCTGGTACCAGGCGCTTCCCGTGCATCGCCGGATCGAGATCGGCATGTGGCGCCAGGCCAACATCGCCAAGGTCGGCCTGCAATTCGAGAACATCCTCATTCGCGGATTGATGCAGTACGTGTTCAGCCTGCCCAACGGCTCACCGGAGTTCCGGTACTGCACGCACGAGGCGATCGAAGAGTGCAACCACACCATGATGTTTCAGGAGGTGGTCAACCGCGTCGGCATGGACGTGCCCGGTATGCGGGGCTGGGTGCGGGTGGTCGGGCCGCTGGTTCCGTTCCTGGCGACGGCGTTTCCCGAATGGTTCTACACCAGGGTCCTCGCCGGTGAGGAACCGATCGACCACGGCCAGAAGAATGTCCTGCGCGCCGGAAACGACATCCACCCGATGCTCGAGCGCGTCATGTCCATCCATGTCGCCGAGGAAGCGCGCCACATCAGCTTCGCCCACGAATACCTGCGGCAGGCGGTCCCGCGGATGGGGCGCCTGCGCAAGTTCGTCCTGTCGCTGCTCTTCGCGCCGACCATGCGCATCATCTGCGACCTCATCGCGGTCCCGACCCGCCGCTTCCACACCGACTGCGACATCCCCAGATACGTTGTCCGCGAGGTCTTCTGGAAGAGCGAGAACGCCCGCGACGGCCTGCGAGCCGGCTTCGCCGACGTCCGCATGCTCGCCACCGACCTCGGCCTGCTCAACCCCGCCTCCCGCGTGCTGTGGACGATCTGCCGCATCGACGGCGACGCCTCGCGCTATCGCAGCGAGCCCGCCCGCACCACCCGCTCCCGCACGCGCTGACCGGCACCGCAGGACGGAATCGCCTCCCCGCGCCTATCGTCCAGGTGACCGAGTAGGCGCGGGCGCCGCGCGTCAGAGGAAGCGGGCGATGAGGTCCTTCATGACCTCGTTGGCGCCGGCGTAGATCCGGGAGATGCGACCGTCGGTCCACATCCGGGCGATCGGGTACTCCTCCATGTAGCCGTAGCCGCCGTGCAGCTGGACGCAGCGGTCGATCACCTGGGACTGCTGATCGGTGGTCCAGTACTTGACCATCGCCGCGGTCTTGACGTCCAGCGCGCCACGCAGGTGCTTGTCGACGGCGGAGTCGACGAAGGTTCGCACCACCTCGGCGATGGTCGCGCACTCGGCCAGCTCGAACCGGGTGTTCTGCAACGCGAACAGAGGCTTACCGAACGCGTTGCGCTGCTTGACATAGGCCAGCGTCTCGGCCACGGCCGTCTCGATCGCCGCGGCCGCCGCGACACCGCAGATCAGCCGCTCCTGGGGCAGCTGCTGCATGAGCTGGACGAAGCCCTCGCCCTCGGCGCCGAGCAGGTTCGCCTGCGGCACTCGCAGGCCGTCGAAGAACAGCTCGGTGGTGTCCTGGCCCTTCTGTCCGACCTTCTTCAGCAGCCTGCCGCGCTCGAATCCGGGGGTGTCGTCGGCGACCTCGGCGACCACCAGCGACACGCCCTTGGCGCCCAGGGTCGGGTCGGTCTTGACCGCGATGATCAGCAGGTCGCAGTTGCGCCCGTTGGAGATGAAGGTCTTGGCGCCGGTGATCAGGTAGTCGTCGCCGTCCTTGACCGCCTTGGTGGCGATATTCTGCAGGTCGGAGCCGGTGCCGGGCTCGGTCATGGCGATGGCGCCGATCCACTCGCCCGAGGCGAGTTTGGGCAGCCAGCGCTTCTTGTTCTCCTCCGAGGCGTAGGCCAGGATGTAATGCGGCACGATGCCGGTATGCACGCCGAGCTGCATGGCGGAATCGCCGCCCTTGACCTGCTCGCTGAACAGCACGGCCTCGTGGGCGAAGGTGCCGCCACCGCCGCCGTACTCCTCGGGGATCGACATGCACAGCAGGCCGAGCTCGCCGGCCTGGCGATAGACCTCCCGGCTGGGGAAGCCCTGCGCGGCGAACTCCTCGCGGTGCGGCGCGACGGTGTTCGCGAAGAAGTTGCGTGCCAGTTCGGCCAAGCCTTGCAGCTCCGACTCGGCGTCGGTGCCGCGGTCGGTATCGGCGGTGCTCATCGGGTTCCTCTCCCAGTTGTCGATGGACTGCGCACCAGAGTGAGCAGTTGTTGGCATTCTGTCAATAGGACGGTTAGATGTTGACAAACCGCCAATAGTGCTGCCATGGTATCAATTGATTGGACATCCAACTATTGGAGCTCCTTTCACCTGCGCTCCGGCGCACCGACCCCACGACAAGGACTGGCATGGTTCGCGAACTCACCCACTTCATCGACGGACAGCACGTCAAGGGCGCTTCAGGCGCGTTCGGTGAGGTATTCGATCCGAACACCGGGCAGGTGCAGGCCAGGGTTCCGTTGGCGAGTACCGCCGAGGTCGAGGCGGTGATCGCCAACGCGGCGGCCGCGCAGCCGGTGTGGGCGGCGTTCAACCCGCAGAAGCGGGCCAGGGTCATGATGAAGTTCCTGACCCTGGTCAACGCCGAGATCGACAGCCTGGCGGCGTTGCTGTCATCCGAGCACGGCAAGACCATCGCCGACGCCAAGGGCGACATCCAGCGCGGCCTCGAGGTGATCGAGTTCGCTGTCGGTATCCCGCACCTGCTCAAGGGCGAGTACACCGAGAGCGCGGGCACCGGCATCGACGTGTACTCGATGCGTCAGCCGCTCGGCGTCGTCGCCGGCATCACCCCGTTCAACTTCCCGGCCATGATCCCGCTGTGGAAGGCCGGTCCGGCGCTGGCGTGTGGCAACGCGTTCGTGCTCAAGCCGTCCGAGCGCGACCCGTCGGTGCCGCTGCGCCTGGCCGAGCTGTTCCTCGAGGCGGGTCTGCCGCCGGGGGTGTTCAACGTGGTCAACGGCGGTAAGGAAGCCGTCGACACGATCCTGCACGACCCGCGGATCAAGGCCGTCGGCTTCGTCGGCTCGACCCCGATCGCGCAGTACATCTACGAGACCGCCACCGCGAACGGCAAGCGGGCCCAGTGCTTCGGCGGCGCGAAGAACCACGCCATCGTCATGCCGGATGCCGACCTCGACGATGTCGCCGATCAGCTGATCGGCGCTGCGTACGGCTCGGCGGGCGAGCGCTGCATGGCGCTGTCGGTGGCCGTGCCGGTCGGGGAGGAGACCGCCGACAGGCTGGTCCAGAAGCTGACTGAGAAGGTCTACAAACTCAATGTGGGTCGCTCAGACGACGCGGGTGCCGATTTCGGGCCGCTGGTCGGTGCTGACGGCGTGGACCGGGTGAACGGCTACGTCCAGATCGGTGTCGACGAGGGTGCCGAGCTGGTTGTCGATGGTCGCGGGCTGGTTGTCGAGGGCGCCGAGGAGGGGTTCTTCGTCGGCGCGAGCCTGTTCGACAAGGTCACTGCCGACATGCGGATCTACCAGGAGGAGATCTTCGGCCCGGTGCTCACCGTTGTGCGCGCCGGCGACTACGAGGAAGCCCTCGGCCTGGTGAACGACCATCAGTACGGCAACGGCGTGGCGATCTTCACCCGCGACGGTGACACCGCCCGCGACTTCTCCTCGCGTGTGCAGGTCGGCATGGTCGGTGTGAACGTGCCGATCCCGGTGCCGATCGCCTACTTCACCTTCGGCGGCTGGAAGGGCTCGGGCTTCGGCGATCTCAACCAGCACGGCCCGGACTCGATCCGCTTCTACACCAAGACCAAGACGGTGACCCAGCGCTGGCCCTCGGGACTCAAGGAGTCCAACGCCTTCGTCATCCCGACGATGGACTGAGGCGGCCGTGTTCACTCTCAACGACGACGAGCGCGCGATCGGTGAGACCGCGCGCCAGTTCGCCGACGAATTCCTGGCGCCGAACGCGCTGGAATGGGATGAGCACAAACACTTCCCGGTCGACGTGCTCCGCAAGGCGGGACCCGTCGGCCTGGGCGGCATCTATGTGCGCGAGGACGTCGGCGGTTCGCAGCTGCGCAGGCTCGACGCCGTGCGGATTTTCGAGGAGCTGGCCACCGGGTGCCCCTCGGTGGCGGCCTACATCTCGATCCACAACATGGCGACCTGGATGATCGACGCCTACGGCACCGAGGAACAGCGGCAGCGCTGGGTGCCGGGGATGGCGTCGATGGATCTGCTCGGCAGCTACGCGCTCACCGAGCCCGGTGTCGGATCCGACGCGGCGGCCTTGAGCACCAAGGCCGTGCGTGACGGTGACGATTACCTCCTCACCGGCGCCAAGCAGTTCATCTCCGGTGCCGGTGCCAACGACGTGTACGTGATGATGGTGCGCACCGGTCAGGAGGGCTCGCGCGGGATCTCGGCGCTGATCGTCCCGGCCGACACCCCCGGCCTGACGGTGGGACCGAACGAACGCAAGATGGGCTGGAACGCGCAGCCGACACGCCAGGTGATCCTGGAGGACGCCCGGGTACCGGTGGCCAACCGGCTCGGCGCCGAGGGCGACGGTTTCGCGATCGCGATGAACGGGCTCAACGGCGGCAGGCTCAATATCGCGGCCTGCTCGGTCGGCGGCGCGCAGGCCGCGCTGGACAAGACCGTGCCGTATCTGGCCGAACGGCACGCCTTCGGCAAGCCGCTGGCGCGCAACGAGGCCCTGCAGTTCGACCTGGCCGATATGCGCACCGAGCTGGAAGCGGCGCGGACCCTGCTGTGGCGGGCCGCCGCCCCGCGCGACGCCGGGGCGCGGGACAAAGTCGAAATGTGCGCGCTGGCCCAACGGTTCGCCCCCCACCTCGGTTTCGAGGTCGCCAA
>NZ_JBHXMY010000019.1:25436-25725 GCF_042720195.1 Nocardia sp. NPDC058497
GACTCTCTGGCGCGAGTTCGCCGGTGGGCCACCCCGGGGGGGGGGGCCCCCCCCCCCCCCCACACCCCCGCCCGCGCCCCCGCCCGCCCCCCCCCCGCCCCCGGGGACAAGGTCGAACTGTGCGCGATGGCCAAGCGGTTCGCCACCGACGTCGGATTCGAGGTCGCCAACAAAGCGCTGCAATTGCACGGCGGCTACGGCTACCTGCACGAATACGGTCTGGAGAAGATCGTCCGCGATCTGCGGGTGCATCAGATCCTCGAGGGCACCAACGAAATCATGCGGGTGG
>NZ_JBHXMY010000020.1:0-10521 GCF_042720195.1 Nocardia sp. NPDC058497
CGCAACTGGTGTCCTCCTGGAGTTGTTTGTGCTTGATTTTTTGCTGCTGTGGGGTTTTTATGGGGGGTGGTTCTGACGCCGGGTTGCCGGGGCAAAGGTTAGTTGGCCCCGGCAAGCGAATTACTCGCCGGTCGCCTTGGCGATGATCTCCTTGGACACGTTGGCCGGAACCTCCGCGTACTGGGCGAACACCATGGAGTAGTTCGCGCGACCCTGGGTCTTCGACCGCAGGTCACCGATGTAGCCGAACATCTCCGAGAGCGGAACCAGCGCCTTGACGACACGGGCACCACTGCGTTCCTCCATGGCCTGAATCTGGCCACGGCGGGAGTTGAGGTCGCCGATCACGTCGCCCATGTAATCCTCGGGCGTGATGACCTCGACCGCCATGAGCGGCTCGAGGATCACCGGACCGGCCTTGCGGGCCGCTTCCTTGAGGGCCTGCGAGCCCGCGATCTTGAACGCCATTTCCGACGAGTCGACGTCGTGGTACGCGCCGTCGAGCAGGGTGACCTTCAGGTTCACCAGCGGGTAGCCGGCGAGCACGCCGTACTGCATGGCGTCCTGGGCACCCGCGTCGACCGACGGGATGTACTCACGGGGCACGCGACCGCCGGAGACCTTGTTCTCGAACTCGTAGTGCGCACCGTCTTCGCCGACGAAGGGCTCGACCGCGATGATGACCTTCGCGAACTGGCCGGAGCCACCCGTCTGCTTCTTGTGCGTGAACTCGAGCTTCTCGACGGCCTTGGTGATCGTCTCGCGGTAGGCCACCTGCGGCTTACCGACGTTCGCCTCGACCTTGAACTCGCGCTTCATGCGGTCGACGAGGATGTCGAGGTGGAGCTCGCCCATGCCGCCGATGACGGTCTGGCCGGTCTCGGCGTCCAGCTTGACCGAGAACGTCGGGTCTTCGCGCGCCAGCTTCTGGATCGCGGTGCCGAGCTTCTCCTGGTCGGACTTGGTCTTGGGCTCGATCGAGACCTCGATGACCGGGTCCGGGAACGTCATCGACTCGAGGACGACCTGGTTCTGCGGGTCGGAGAGGGTGTCACCGGTGGTGGTGTCCTTCAGACCGATCACGGCGTAGATGTGGCCTGCCGAGGCGGTGGTGACCGGGTTCTCCTTGTTGGAGTGCATCTGGAACAGCTTGCCCAGACGCTCCTTCTTGCCCTTGGTCGAGTTGACGACCTGCGAGCCGGAGTCGACCTTGCCCGAGTACACGCGGACGTAGGTGAGCTCACCGAAGAACGGGTGCACCGCGATCTTGAACGCCAGGGCCGCGAACGGCTCGTCGACGTTCGGCTTGCGGGTGACGAGCTCTTCTTCCTTACCCGGGATGTGGCCGGTGGTGGCCTCGACATCCAGCGGGGACGGCAGGTAGTCGATGACCGCGTCGAGCATGGGCTGCACGCCCTTGTTCTTGAACGCGGAACCACACAGCACCGGGTACAGCTCGGAGTTGACCGTCATCTTGCGGATGGCGCCCTTGATCTCCTCGATCGAGAGCTCCTCACCGCCGAAGAACTTCTCCAGCAGTGCCTCGTCGGACTCGGCGACGGTCTCGAGCAGCTCCTGACGGTACTGCTCGGCCTTCTCCACGAGGTCGGCCGGGATCTCGACGACCTCGTACTCTTCGCCGAGCTTGGTCTCGCCCTTCCAGACCTTGGCGTTGTTCTCGACCAGGTCGACGATGCCCTCGAAGTCGTTCTCCGCGCCGATCGGCAGCTGGATGACCAGCGGCTTGGCACCGAGACGGTCCTTGATGGTCTGCACCGTGAAGTAGAAGTCGGCGCCGAGCTTGTCCATCTTGTTCACGAAGCAGATACGCGGCACGTCGTACTTGTCGGCCTGACGCCACACCTGCTCGGACTGCGGCTCGACACCCTCTTTGCCGTCGAACACGGCGACAGCACCATCGAGCACGCGCAGCGAACGCTCCACCTCGACGGTGAAGTCGACGTGCCCGGGGGTGTCGATGATGTTGATCTGGTTGTCTTTCCAGAAACAGGTGGTAGCGGCGGAGGTGATGGTGATACCACGCTCCTGCTCCTGCTCCATCCAGTCCATCGTGGCAGCGCCGTCGTGGACCTCACCGATCTTGTACGTGATACCGGTGTAGAAGAGGATGCGTTCGGTAGTGGTGGTCTTGCCCGCATCGATGTGGGCCATGATGCCGATGTTGCGGACCTTGTTCAGGTCGGTGAGCACGTCCTGTGCCACGGAAATCTTCCCCGCTCGTTAGCTAGTTGGAATTCTCGGGAACGACCCTGGTTCGGGTCGTCACAATGTCAACGCCGGGGGCGGCACCGAAGTGCCGCGTCCCGACTGAAAGCCTTCCGGCGCCGACACTAGCGACGGGCCGGGCGGCAATCACCAGCGGTAGTGCGCGAAGGCCCGGTTCGACTCGGCCATCTTGTGGGTGTCCTCGCGACGCTTCACCGAAGCGCCGAGGCCGTTGCTGGCGTCGAGGAGCTCGTTGGCGAGACGCTCGACCATGGTCTTCTCGCGACGGGCGCGGGAGTAGCTGACCAGCCAGCGCAGGGCCAGGGTGTTGGCGCGGCCCGGACGGACCTCGACCGGCACCTGGTAGGTGGCGCCACCGACGCGGCGGGGCTTCACCTCGAGGGCGGGCTTGACGTTGTCCAGCGCACGCTTGAGGGTGACGACCGGATCGGTGCCGGTCTTCTCACGCGCCTGCTCGAGAGCACCGTAGACGATGCGCTCGGCGGTGGACTTCTTACCGTCCAGCAGGATCTTGTTGACCAGCTGAGTGACCAGCGGCGACCCGTAGACCGGGTCGTTGATCAGCGGACGCTTGGGTGCGGGGCCCTTGCGTGGCATATCAGCTCTTCTCCTTCTTGGCGCCGTAGCGGCTGCGGGCCTGCTTGCGGTTCTTCACACCCTGGGTGTCCAGCGAGCCACGGATGATCTTGTAGCGGACACCGGGAAGGTCCTTCACACGACCGCCACGGACGAGCACCATCGAGTGCTCCTGCAGGTTGTGGCCCTCGCCGGGGATGTACGCCGTGACCTCGACTGCGCTGGTCAGGCGAACACGCGCGACCTTACGGAGCGCGGAGTTCGGCTTCTTGGGGGTGGTGGTGTACACGCGAGTGCACACGCCACGACGCTGCGGGCTCCCCTTCAGGGCCGCAGTCTTGGTCTTGGAGACCTTGTCGCGGCGACCCTTGCGGACCAGCTGGTTGATGGTTGGCATAGACCGGCTTTCCTTATTGGTAATTGCGGCTGTCGGAACACGTGTCTTCAGTTCATCGAGCTTTCACTCGCACGTCCGACCGTGTTTCCGTTTACCCGCGGTCGGGCGTGTCGCGCGCAGCTCAGGGCCCTTTTTCTGGGCACGCTGGAACGTTCCGGCCGCTCTCGCTGGCCTACGTTCACGCACGAACTTGCCCGTAGCAATCCGGGCACAGGGATCCACGATACCCGCGTGCCCGAATCCGGGTCAAAGCGGGGTGGACCGGCAAGGCTTCTACCGGGCCAGATCCAAGGTCAGCTCCACCAATTTCTGGGCGGCGGCGCACGGATCCGGGTGGGCCGAACCCGGCTTGTAGTTGATCCACCAGCCGACGACCCCGACATCGGCGGCCGGTGCGGTGACTCCGCAGGAGTCGTTGTCGCCCGGCCTGCGCACCTGCAGTGCCCTGCGGCCCTGCACGGTGATGTCGCCGGTGAGATAGCCCAACTTGTCGTTGGTGGTCTTCTCGTTGTTCAGCGTACCCATCTCGTACCAGTTCAGGGTGGCCATGGCCCCGCCGCCGGGGGCGTCCTCGATCTCCCACATGCAGACGGCGCCGGAGAACGAGCCGTTCACGTAGGTGGCGTTGCCGACGATCTCGCCGATCTTGTCGACGGCCACCACGTCGCACTCGCGCAGCAGTTTGTCGAAGTCGGTGTTGATCGCCTCACCACCGCCACCGCCGCCCAGCGGCTGCGCGTTGCCCTGGACCTTCTCGGCACAGCCGGCCAGCCCTGCGGTGAGCAGCAGCGCGGCCGTCGCGGCGACCGCGACCCGGCGCGCGCTCACTCGAGCCGTCCCACGGTCAGCTCGGCCAGTTTCCTGGTCCGGTCGCACGGGTTGCCGCCGGTCGCGAACAGGCCGGTGGACATGGACCACTCGAAGAAGTCATCGTCGAGCTGGACGGCGAGATCGCAGACCGTGCCCTGGGGGTCGAGCGCCTGGAAGCCGGCGCGACCGCCCACATCGATGGTCTGCGGATTGCGGCCGACGTTGGACACCCACGCCTTCTCGCGTTCGATCGGGCTGCCCCGGTACGAGGCGAAGGTGACGCTCGGCGAACTCAAGCCGGCGGCCTGCCAGTTGCAGCCGGTCGCGTTCTTGTACACGCGCGAGATCTGGCCGAGGCCCGCGAGATTGCGTACCTCGTCGTCGGTGACGTGTCCGCATTCACCGACGAAAGGTCCCAGCGAGGCGACCTTCGGTGGTGGTCGGTTCGGGCCGGTCGGCGTATCGGAGTCGCCCCCCGATCCGCACGACGTCAGCATGACGACCAGGGCCATGCCGGTGATGATCGCCGAGGGGATCCGCATGCCATGAACTCTAGTGGCTGCGCCGCCGGGCTCACAGGTTGCCGCGGGCCTCCTGCTCGCGTTCGATGGCCTGGAAGAGGGCCTTGAAGTTGCCTTTTCCGAAGCCGAGTGAGCCGTGTCGCTCGATGAGTTCGAAGAAGACGGTCGGGCGGTCGGCGAGCGGGCGGGTGAAGATCTGCAGGAGGTAGCCGTCCTCGTCGCGGTCGACCAGGATGCCGCGGCGCTGCAACTCCCCCACCGGGACTCGCACGTGGCCGATCCTGGCGCGTAGTTCGGGGTCCTCGTAGTAGGTGTCGGGGGTTTGCAGGAATTCGACGCCTTCGGCGCGCAGCGCGTCGACCGTGGCGAGGATGTCGCCGGTGGCCAGGGCGATGTGCTGGACGCCGGGGCCGCGATAGAACTCGAGGTACTCGTCGATCTGAGAACGCTTGCGGCCCACCGCCGGTTCGTTGAGCGGGAACTTGACCCGGTGGTTGCCGTTGGCGACGACCTTGCTCATCAGCGCGGAGTACTCGGTGGCGATGTCGTCGCCGACGAACTCGGCCATGTTCGTGAATCCCATGACGTCGCGGTAGAAGTCGACCCAGCGGTCCATCATGCCGAGCTCGACATTGCCGACCACGTGGTCGATCGCCTGGAAGAGCCGGGCGGTGCGTCGCTGATGGGTGGACGTGCGGGCCACATAGCCCGGCAGATACGGCCCGTAGTACCCGGACCGGTCGACCAGGGTGTGCCTGGTCTCGCCGTAGGTGGCCAGCGCCGCGGAACGGACGGTGCCGAATTCGTCGCTCTCGTCATGGGGTTCGACCAGGATTCGCGCGCCGTGGTCGCGCGCCCACGCGATGCAGCGGTCGACATCGGGCACCTCGAGGGCGATGTCGACGATGCCGTCGCCGTGCCGGTCATGATGGGCGACGAGCGGGCTGTCGGGATCGACCGCGCCCTGCACGACGAACCGCGCTCCCCCGCTGCGCAGCACGAACGACTTGTGGTCGCGATCGCCGGTCTCGGGACCGGAGTACGCCTCCAGCCGCATCCCGAACGCCGACTGCAGGAAGTGCGCGCTCTGGGTCGCGTTGCCGACGACCCACACCAGCGCGTCCCACCCGATCACCGGAAACGGATCGACGCTGTCGTCATGCTCGATCAGCCCGACGAGCTGCTGCTCAATGGTCATGACCTAGGAAATCTCGTTTCGGGCGAGCTGGGCAACTACTCCGTCGGAGGCTGAACAGGCTGACACAATAGGCTACCGATCGCGGCCCGATGGTGGACAATTTGAATAGCACCTGATCGCGCAGACACGGAGGCCTTGCGATGCGTACGCCGGCGAAACTGGACGAACTCGATCTCGCGATCCTCACCGCGATGCACCAGTTCCAGAAGGCCGGGATCCTCGAGTTGTCGCGGCGAACGAAGGTCGCGCGGGCGACGGTGCAGGCCAGGATCAACCGGATGGAGGAGTCGGGGGTGATCGCCTCCTACGATCCGCAGATCGACGTGACCGCCGCCGGATTCGACGTGCAGGCCTTCGTGACGCTGGAGATCGCGCAGGGCGCGCTGGACACCGTGAGCGCCGAGCTCGAAGCCATCCCCGGCGTGCTGGAGGCCTACGCGACGACCGGCTCCGGCGACGTGCTGTGCCGGATCGGCGCCGACTCGCACGCCGGGCTGCAGTCGGTGCTGCTCAGCATCGATCGGACCAGTTCGGTGGTGCGCTCACACAGCGTGATCGTGCTGTCGACGGTGATCGCGCGGCGCACCATGCCGCTGCTGCGAACCCTGACCCCGGCGGGCACCGCGAAGGCGCCCGCCTACCGCGAGCCGCGCTGAGCGGCCCCGCGGTGTCACGGCCGGACGTCCGCGCCGGGTGCCAGGATCTCCACGGCGGGCGCGGATTCCGGTTCGAGGAAGGCGAGCAGCGCGGCCGCTTCCGATTCGACCTGTGCGGCTTCGGTTTTCGTCCAGGGGCGCAGCGGGCTGATGCGTAGCCGGGCGGTGCCGGACTTGACGAAGATCTTGTATATCCCGGCCAGGAAACCGTCGATCAGCACCGGGGAGACCCAGGAGGCGAAGGCGCGCAGCGGGGGCGCGGAGTCGTCGCCGAGGATGCGGGTGCGGTCCTGGTGGGACAGCAGCGCGTTGTCGTACCAGCCCAGCAGGCGGACCGGGGCGGGTAGATCGGGGTCGGCGAGGTCGAGGTCGGCGGCGTCATAGAGGGTCCGGCCGCGCTCGTCGGTGTAGGTGCGGACCCTGTCGCCCAGGTCGGCGACGGCCTGTTTCATCGCGGGCAGGCGCGACCAGGCCTGCATGTCCATCGTGGACGCGGGGCCGAACGCACGCAGATAGCGCAGGATCAGTTCGGCCACCGGGTAATTCGGGTCAAGCGGCGCACCGAGCCACGGTTCCACGCGGGACCAGACCGGTCGGCTGTTGTCGCGCCAGCGGCCGCGCGGCGGTGTCTGCAGGACGGGCAGTTGATACAGCCAGGTCTGCACGACCGCGCCCGCGTCGCGATCGGGGTAGATCCTGGCCGCTTCGGCGCGCATCGTGGCGGTGGCCATCGGCTCGTCTCCGAGCGTCGCTTCGCCGTGCGCGCGCACCTCGTCGGGATCTAGTCCGACCATCGCGCCGTAGTTGAAACCCTTGCGGAACGGCGTCTTCTCCAGCTCCGGCTGGATGTGCGGCGCGATGCGCAGTGCGTCGGGCGGGGTGACGAGGTGAATGGTGCCGCGCATCAGGGTGATTCGCACCAGCGAGCGGTCTTCCAGGCCCGTCGACACCGTCGCCGGATCGAAGCCGGCGATCCGGCTCCACAATCCGACGAACGGCGGGGGTACGTCCTGGGCTTGCAGGCCGATGAGGTGGTCGCACATCTGCGGGGTCGTCAGCGCCGACCGCTCGAGCAGGTGCTGACGCGCGAGCAGCGTCCGGTTCAGCACCCGATTCGACAGCTGCATGCGACTCCTCCAACTCCCCCGGTGACGAGCTGGACGATACCGCCCGACTACGACACACTCCGGCTCCGTGCGGCGAGCATCGGGCGCACGGCGCAGCGTCACGCCCGGCTCGGTCTACCATCGCGACAAACTCGGCGCAGCGTCACTCTCAGCTCAGCGTCAGCGTCGCGACCAACTCGGCCGACCGGCGCGCCGAACTCAGCGCAGCTGCACGACCACCTTGCCGGTCGCCGTCCGGTTGTCCAGCGCGGCAACGGCTTCGGCGGTCTTGTCCAGCGGGTACAGGACCGGCTCGGGGGCGGGGATGGCGCCGGAGGCGAGCAGCGGTTCGACCTCGGCCCACTGTTCGGCGAGGTAGGTGGGGTGGCTCATCACCCATTCGCCCCAGGCCGCGCCCACGACCTCGACGTTCTTGAGCAGCAGGCGGTTCACCTTCACGGTCGGGATCTCGCCCGCGGTGAAACCGACGACCAGCAGCCTGCCGCCACCGGCCAGGCAGCGGACGCTGTCGGTGAAGCGGTCGCCGCCGACGGGGTCGAGCACGATGTCGACGCCGCGACCGCCGGTGAGCTCCTTCACGGCAGCGAGCCAGCCTTCGGTCAGCACCACATCGGACGCGCCGTTGGCCTTGGCCACCTGGGCTTTCGCCTCGGTGCTGACCACCGCGATCACCCGGCCCGCGCCGAGCGCCCTTGCCATCCGCAGGGTGGAGGTGCCGATGCCGCCCGCGGCGCCGTGCACCAGCACGGTCTCGCCCTCGGTGATCCGGCCGCGCTTGGTCAGGCAGAAGTGGACGGTGAGGTCGTTGAACAGGATGCCCGCGCCCGCTTCGAGCGAGACGTTGTCGGGCAGTTTGAACACGGCGTGCTCGGGCGAGACGGCCACCTCGGCGACACCGTTGCCGAGCATGGTCAGCGCGGCGACGCGGTCGCCGGGGCGCAGCGACGAACCCTCCGGCGCCTCGCGCACGACACCGGCCACCTCGCCGCCGACGACGAACGGCAGGCCCGGCTTCATCTGGTAGAGCCCGCGCGTCATCAGCACATCGGGGAAGGCGATGCCCGCCGCGTGCACGTCGATCAGTACCCCGCCGGGATAGGCCACCGGCTCGGGCAGGTCGACGATCTCGATCGCCGACGGACCGTCCAATTTGCCGACCTGGGCTGCGCGCATGATCGAACAATATCCCGGCGAACCGGTCAGCGATGGGCGAATTCCGTGACCTGCTCGCTGGCCAGCACCGACCCGTCCTTGATGATCGTCAGGCCCGCGGGAGTGAGCTGGTATTGCGTGCCGTCGGTCGGGTTGGTCGCGGTGAATCCGCCGCCGCCGGTGGGCACCGGGTCGTCGAGTTCGATGCCGAGACCGTTGCTGGCTCGGGCGCCCTTGTAGTAGTAGCGGTTGTCGCCGGTATGGCAGATGATCACGCGCGAGCCGGTGGTGCGGGCGATGGTCATCGCGGCGTCGTTGTCGTTGCAGCGCGGGCTGCCGTTGACGAAGCCCTGGCCGTCGGCGCCGGAGACGCTCGACTGCAGCGGCGGCACGGTCGTCCTGGTCGGCGAGGGCGGTGAGGTGACGACCCGGGTGGTCGGCACGGTCTGGTCGACCGTCTCGATCTGTGGCGGCGGCGGGATGACGGCGCTCGTCGCCGTGTTCGGCGGATCGGCCACGGTCTTCTTGTCGTCGCCGACACCCAGCATCACCCACACCCCGATGCCGACCGCGGCGACCACGATCAGCGCGCCCAGCGCGCCGGCCAGGATCGGCGTCGACGAATTGCGTTGCGGTGGCAGCGGTAGCGGCGCGGAGGGGTGGGTGTTACCGCCGGCGCGAGTGGGCTGCGGGCCTGCCATCCGGTAGCCCGGCGGCGGCGTCCACTGCTGGTGCGGAGCGGCGGCAGGCGTGACCACGACCTGCGGACCCGACACGGTGGGCGGTGGCGGCTCACCGGTGTCCCACGACCGCGGCGCGGGAACCACGGTCGCCGCAGCCACCTGCGGTCCCGGCGCCGTGCTCGGCGCCGAGCGCTCGGCCTGCACGAGGGCCGCGCGGGCGGCACGAGCCAGGTCGCCGGGGGTGGCGTAGCGCTGCTGCGGCTGCTTGGCCATGCCGCGATCGATCACGGAGTCGAAGAAGGCCAGTCCGGGGTCGACGGCGCTCGGCCGCGGGGGCGGCGCCATCTGGTGCGAGCCGATCGCGCCGGCGAGGCTGTTGACCGGGTACGGGACCCGGCCGACCAGGGATTCGTAGAGCACACAGGTGAGGGCGTAGGTGTCCACCGCCGCGGTCATCGGCTGGTCCTCGAACCGCTCCGGCGCCATGTACGCCATCGAGCCGACCGCGCTGCCCGTACTGGTGAGCTGCGGGTCGGAGTCGGTGTGCGCGATACCGAAATCCACGAGGTAGGCGAACATAGTGCTGGTGAGCAGGATGTTGGCAGGCTTCACGTCGCGGTGGACGAGCCCGATCTCGTGCGCGGCGTCGAGCGCGGCGGCGATCTGCTCGACGACCTGCACCGACTCACCCGGTGTCAGCCTGCCGTGCCGCTGCAGGCGGTCCTTGAGATCGCTGCCCTTGACCAGGCGCATGTCGATGTAGAGGACACCGTCGACCTCGCCCCAGTCGTGCACCGGGATGACGTGCGGTTCCTGCACACTCGCCATCGCGTGCGATTCCCGCCGGAAGCGCTGCACATAGACGGGATCCCTGGCCAGCTCGCGGTTGAGCACCTTGACGGCGACAGTGCGATTCTTGGAGGTGTCGTAGGCCTCGTAGACCTCCCCCATACCGCCGACTCCGAGGAGCCTGCGCATTTCATAGCGCCCGAACATCGAGCCCGCCATTGCCCCGCCGGCCATCCCAGCAGGCTACCGGGCGCTGGTCGCTCCTGTCATGTACGACAACGGGGCCGGCGCCCGCGCGGTGTCCCCCCCCGGGGTCCGAGAGTCCCGGCGCAGCGGGGGGGGGTGTTGTGGGGCCCCGAGAGTGT
>NZ_JBHXMY010000020.1:10531-25505 GCF_042720195.1 Nocardia sp. NPDC058497
GTGATCTGCGACCCGTAAAGTCGTGTGCAGAACTACGCAAGAAGTCGCGGCACACCCCGGTGGGCCGTGCAAGGAGCACACGTGTCACTCGATCAGCCACTGGCCCCGCTTCCCCAGGAGGGCATGGGTTTCGCCGCGGCGTGGCCCGTCCGGGCTGGCGACGTGGATCCCTATCAGCGGCTGCGCCTCGACGCGGTGGCGCGCTATCTGCAGGACATCTCCTGGGACGAACTCCAGCAGACGACATTGCATCGCACCGACCCCACCTGGATCGTGCGCCGCACCGTCATCGATGTCATCCGGCCGGTCACCTGGCCCGATCAGGTGCGCCTGACCCGCTGGTGCTCGAGCATGTCGACCCGCTGGACGAACATGCGCACCCGGATCACCAGCGACGGCGGCGGTCTGATCGAGACCGAGGGCTTCTGGATCAACCTCAGCGAATCGAGCAACCTGCCCGCCCGGATCAGCGACGAGGGCCTCGCCTACCTGGCCCGATCCACCGACGAGCACCGGCTGCGCTGGCGGCCCTACCTCACCGATCCGGCCCCGCGCGAGTCCGAGACCGATCTGCCCTTCCCGGTGCGCGCGACCGATATCGACCAGTTCAACCACGTCAACCACACCTGCTACTGGCAGGCCGTCGAGCAGTTCCTGGTCGACTACCCGAAGCTCGTCGCCGGACCGCATCGCGCGGTGATCGAGTACGTGGCGCCGGTGCTGGCTCGCGAGCACATCACCGTGCGCGGCCGATACGAGCCGGGCGACCGGAACGGTCAGCAAGTGCTGCGGCTGTGGTTCGTCGTCGGCGGCACGACCACCACCGTCGTGCGGATCATGCCGCTGCCGGAATAGCCCCGGCCCCTTTCCGGGCCGGGGCGCTCCGTTAGCCCTTCGCCGCTTTGAGCAGGTCGGCGCGGGTGGTGAACTTGACGCGCGGCCTGCCCGCCGCCTTGCCTGCGGACTTCTCGGCCTGGTCGATGGTCTTCCAGCCCTTGCGGTCGACCAGATCCGGCTGCCGCTCGGCGAGCAGCGCCTGCAGCGCGGCCCGGTCACCGGTCGGCGCGGTGAGCTTGCCCGCGATGAAGTCGGCGATCACGGCTTCCACGGTCTCCTCGGCGTCGACCCGGTTGGAGCCGATCACACCGCGCGGCCCGCGCTTGATCCAGCCGGACACGTACACGCCAGGCACCGGCTCGGTCGCTTCGATGACCCGGCCGTGCTCGCTGGGCACGATGCCGCGCCGCTCGTCGAACGGCAGGCCGGCGACGGGCACGCCGCGATAACCGATCGAGCGCAGTACCAGTCCGGTGCCGAGCGTCTCGGTGCGGTCGGTGGCGGTGGCCACCAATTGCCCGTTCTCCTCGGTCAATTCGTTGTGCGCGAATTCGATCGAGGTGACCTGGTCGTCGCCGTGCACCGCGGTCGGGGTCGTCAGGTAGCGGAAGGCGATCCGCTTGCGCGACGGATCGGGCTGCGCGGTCGAGTACTCCTGGGCGAGCTGGTACTTCAGCCGCAGCGACGGCTCGATGTTCGGGTCGTCGAGAATGGCGCGGCTGTGCGGGTCCAGCTCCAGGTCGGCCGGGTCGACCTCGACGTCTACGCCCTTCAGATGCGTCAGCGCCAGGAACTCCGGCGTGCTGTAGGCGGCCTGCAGCGGGCCGCGCCTGCCGAGGATCACCACCTCGCGGATATTGCTGCGGCGCAACGCGTCCAGCGCGTGGTCGGCGATGTCGGTCTTGGCGAGCTCGTCCGGGTCGACGGTGAGCACGCGGGCGACATCGAGCGCGACGTTGCCGTTGCCGACGATCACCGCGCGCTCGCCGGACAGGTCGAATTCGCGGTCGGCGAAGTCGGGGTGTCCGTTGTACCAGGCGACGAACTCGGTGGCCGAGTGGCTGCCGGGCAGGTCCTCGCCGGGCACGCCGAGCTTGCGATCGCTGGACGCGCCGACGGCGTAGATCACCGCGTGGTGGTGGTCGAGCAGCTCCTGGTGATCGATGTGCTCACCCACCTCGACGTTGAGGTAGTACTGCAGCGTGTCGCGGCGGAAGGCCGACTCGAACATGTTCGCCACGCCCTTGGTGCCCGCGTGGTCGGGTGCGACGCCCGCGCGCACCAGACCCCACGGGGTCGGCAGGCGGTCGAACATCTCGACCTCGACATCGCTGCGCCGGAGCAGTTCGTCGGCGGCGTAGCAGGCCGCCGGGCCCGCGCCGACGATCGCGACGCGCAGGGTCCCCAGATCCTTGGGCGGACGCGTCGGCGTCGCCAGCGGATCGAAGTTCGACTCCAGCGGGTGGCGCTGGAAGTAGGCGGCGTTGATCTCGCGATACCTGGCCAGCGAGGCGAGCAGGTCGTCCTCGGAGAAGATGGCGTCCACCGGGCAGGCGTCGACACAGGCGCCGCAGTCGATGCAGGTGTCGGGGTCGATGTACAGCATCTCCGCCGTGGCGAACTCCGGCTGATCCGGAGTCGGGCGAATGCAGTCGACCGGGCACTCGGTGACGCAGCTGGCGTCGTTGCAACAACGCTGCGTGATGACGTAGGCCATAGGTGCAGATCCTCGAAATATGTGGTCGGTGGCTCGAGACGCCCTCCGCGGCGGGCCCGCGGCGGGTGTGCCACGAACACGTCTACGGTGACGTAGCTTTCAGTGTGCCTCGAGTGTGACCGCGACCTCACCCGCGGTCGGGATTACGGTTGTTCCATGGCGGCGACCCTCATCCTGATGCGGCACGGAAAATCGGCCTACCCCGAGGGTGTAGGCGATCACGCCCGCCCGCTGGCACCGCGCGGACAGCGGGAAGCGGCGCTGGCGGGCGAGTGGCTGCGCACCACCCAGCCGCCCATCGACGCGGTCCGCTGCTCGACCGCGACACGCACCAGGCAGACCCTCGCGGCCACCGGCATCGCCGCGCCGGTGGAGTACACCGACGACATCTACGAGGCCAGCCCGCACACGCTGATCGAGCTGATCCAGCTCACCGACGACGCGATCGAGACCCTGCTCGTCGTCGGGCACGTGCCCGGAATACCGTGGACCGCGT
This sequence comes from Nocardia sp. NPDC058497, assembly GCF_042720195.1. Lineage (NCBI taxonomy): Bacteria > Bacillati > Actinomycetota > Actinomycetes > Mycobacteriales > Nocardiaceae > Nocardia > Nocardia sp. NPDC058497. The sequence goes on from NZ_JBHXMY010000020.1 coordinate 13,582, forward strand.
GGGAACTGGCGGCCAACCGCGAGTCCGATCAGGCGACCGAGCTCAGCCGCAAGTTCCCGACCTCGGCGCTGGCCGTGCTCGAGTTCGACCGCCCGTGGGCGCAGCTGGACCCCGGTTCGGGCGAACTCACGTATTTTCATGTCCCACGCTGAGTCCGGGCAGGCTACTCGAGCAGCTTGCCGCCGACGACGACGCCGACAGCCAGTAGCGCGAGCAGCACCAAGGCGACGAAGCCGTTCGTCAGCGCCCACACCACGCCGAGTACCAACACCACCGGGGCCACCGCGATCGCGGTGATCACGGGGCTCTCTTTGACCGTCTCCCAGGCCGAGCGGGCCCTGATCCGGTCGATGTCCTTACCTGCCATGTGATCCACACTACGTTTCTGTCGGTCTCCGGTGCCATGCTCAACGGCATGGATTGGAAAATCGAACTCGTTGCCATCCCGGTCACCGACGTCGATCGGGCCAAGGACTTCTACACCAGTATCGGCTTCAACGCCGATCACGACCACACTCCGAGCCCGGACATCCGCTTCGTCCAGCTCACCCCGCCCGGCTCCGGCTGCTCGATCTGCATCGGCCGCGGCTTGACCAGTGCCGCCCCCGGCAGCGTCGAAGGCATGCAGATGGTCGTGCCCAGCGCGCAGCAGGCCTACGACCAGCTCGTCGCCGCGGGTGTCGAGGCCAGCCCGGTGCAGGACATGGGCTGGGGGCTGTTCACCTTCTTCAAGGATCCCGACGGCAATCAGTGGGCCGTCCAGGAGCTGCCGAAGTACAACTGAGTTCGTTCGTCCCGCGAGAATAGGTCTTGCTTGGAGTGCACTCCAGGTGGATAGCGTCGGTGGGGTTCCACGGGAAGGGACGAGCACGATGGATCAGGACGCGGCTCTGCGCACCAACACTCTGCGCACCAACAGCGGAGACGACGATCGGGAGCGCCCGAAATACTCGATCGGCGAGGTCGCCGGGCGATCGGGTCTCAGTCGCGACACCCTGCGCTGGTACGAGCGGATCGGGCTGATGGGCTACATCGGCCGCGACCACACCGGCAACCGCCGCTTCAGCGATCGCGACCTGGAGTGGCTGGCGCTGATCGGCCGGTTACGGCTGACCGGCATGCCGGTCGCCGACATGATCCGCTACGCCGAACTGGTGCGGGCGGGCGAACACACCTACCCCGAGCGGCTGGCGATGTTCCGGCAGACCAGATCCGACGTGCTCGACAAGATCGCGGAACTCCAGCAGACCGTGGCCGTCCTCGACTACAAGATCGCCATCTACGAAGGCCGATCCGAGGTCGACCGGCCGGCCACGCTCACCGCGTACACGAGCGAAGGAACCGAAGCATGAGCACCACCGCGACACTGCCCACCGTCACCCTCGGCACCGACGGCCCCGTGGTCGGCACGCAGGGCCTCGGCTGCATGGGCATCAGCGAGTTCTACGGCGACAGCGACCTGACCGAATCGCGGGCCACCCTCGATCACGCGCTCGAACTCGGCGTCACCCTGTTCGACACCGCCGATGTCTACGGCTCGGGCCACAACGAGGAATTCCTCGCCGACTTCGTCCGCGCCAACCGGGAGAACCTGGTGATCGCCACCAAGTTCGGCATGGTCCGCAAGGCCGACGACCCGGCCTTCCGCGGCTTCGACAACTCCCCCGCCTACATCCACGCCTGCGTCGACGCCAGCCTGCGCAGGCTCGGCATCGACACCATCGACCTGTACTACATGCACCGCCGCGACCCGGCCGTGCCGATCGAGGACACCGTGGGCACGCTGGCCGAACTCGTCGCGGCGGGCAAGGTGCGCACGCTGGGCCTGTCCGAGGTGACCGGTGCCGAACTGCGCGCCGCGCACGCGGTGCACCCGATCGCGGCGCTGCAGTCGGAGTGGTCGCTGTTCTCCCGCGATGTGGAGCGCACCGCGGTACCCGCCGCGGCCGAACTCGGCGTGGCCTTCGTGCCGTACTCGCCGCTGGGCCGCGGCTTCCTCACCGGCGCCTTCCGTACCGCGAACGATCTGGGCGACAAGGACTTCCGTCAGTTCCAGCCCCGGTTCACCGGCGACAACGCCGAGCACAATGCCGAGCTGCTCGCCCCGCTGGCCGCGATCGCCGCGGCACACGGGATCACCCAGGCCCAGGCCGCGCTGGCGTGGGTGCACGCCCGCGCCGAGGTGCACGGTCTCGCGGTGGTGCCGATCCCCGGCACCCGTAAGCGCAGCAGGCTGGCCGAGAACGTCGCGGCGGCCACGGTGCGCCTCACCGCCGAGGAGCTGGCCACTCTGGAACCGATCGCCGGCCAGGTGGCGGGCAACCGGTACGCCGACATGTCTTTCACCTCGGCGGGCCGGGAGTAGCGGCCGCCGCGCCGCGGTCCGACTGGCCGCGGCGCGCGGGCTAGCATCGGTGATCGTCTGGATCACCGTCGCGATCGGTGCGTTCAACCGCGTATCGATCCTGAGCGCGCACCTTGTTCCGGTGCGGAAGGAGCGCAACAAGATGTCCGATACCACCCCCGCCGCGCAGCCCGCTTCGACCGAGCCCGAACGCCGGGTGACGCGCAATGCGGAGAAGGACCGCTACGACGTGTTCTACGACGGTGAACTGGCCGGATTCGCCGAGTACATCGAGCGCGACAACGACACCGACTTCGTGCACACCGAGATCGACGACGCCTTCGCGGGCAAGGGCCTGGGCAGTGTGCTCGCCCGCCACGCCGTCGAGGACGTGATCGCGCGCGATCGCACCATCACCGCGCACTGCCAGTTCATTCGCGGCTACCTCGACAAGCACCCCGAGTACGACGCGCACGTGGTGGGCAAGGGCATCGTGCCGTGAGCGACCTGGAGGCCGATCCCGCCGAGGCGCTGTGTGAGCCGTCGCCGAGTCCGGGACCGATCACCGAGCTGTACCCCGCCAGGGAGGTACCGCTCGGCGGCGTCCGCGGGGTGTACGTGGAACGCACACTGCCGCAACGTGATCTGCCGACCGTCGGCGCGTGGTGTTTTCTCGACCGGTTCGGTTCGCCGACCGTCACGCGGACCGGGGCCTCCCCCGACATCCTTCCCCACCCGCATATCGGGTTGCAGACGGTGACCTGGCCGTTCGACGGCCGGATCCGGCATCGCGATTCGGTGGGCTCCGATGTCGAGATCGAGCCGGGTCAGCTGAACCTGATGACCTCGGGTCGCGGCATCGCGCATTCGGAGTTCGGGGTTCCCGGCGCGCACGCGGGCAACGGCCTGCAGCTGTGGATCGCCTTGCCCGGCACCGCGACCGGCGTCGACCCGCATTTCGAGCAGCATCGCGAACTGCCCGTCTACGAGGAGCCGGGGCTGCGGGCCACTGTCCTGATCGGCTCGCTGGGCGGGGTCACCTCACCGGCGAAGGCCTACACCCCGATCGTGGGGGCCGACATCGTGCTCGATCCCGGCGCCGTGGTGCGGCTGCCGCTGGAACGCGCCTTCGAGCACGCGGTGCTGGTGATCGAGGGCAGTGTCGAGGTCGACGGCACCGAACTCACCCCGGGCCCGCTACTGTACCTGGGCACCGACCGCGCCGAGCTGCTCCTGGAGAGCACCGACGGTGCGCACTTCGCGCTGATCGGTGGCGAACCGTTCGCCGAGGAACTGGTGATGTGGTGGAACTTCGTCGGCCGTAGCCACGACGAGATCGTCGCGGCCCGCGAGGCTTGGGAAGCCCACGACACCAGCCGTTTCGGCGAGATCCTCGGGCACGGGCCCGGGGAGCGGATTCCCGCGCCACCGCTACCACCGCTGCGGCTGAAGCCACGCAAGCGAGCCACCGGCTGCACCCACCGTTGATCCGGCACCGCCTTCCCCGCGGCGCCGGATCACTCGGTACTCAGCGGCCTTCGGCGAGCAGGGCATCGAGGGCGCGGTAGCTGTCGTTGAGGCCGTCTTCCATGCCGGAGGCGAGCATGCCCGCGCATTCGTCGGCGGTGTGGAAGATGCTGTCGGTGACGACCCTGGTGCGGCCGTTGCCGAGGTCGACGAAGGTCGTCGAGTCGATCGAGATGTGCGCGGGCATGCCGTCCCATTCGAAGGACTGCACGATCTTCTCCTTAGGAGTGATCTCGCGGAATCGGCCCTCGAAACCGTAGGACTCGTCGCCCTCGTGCTCGACGAAGCGCCAGTGCCCGCCCTTGCGGAATTCCCAGCGCTCGACGTCGACCACGTGGCCGCGGCCCCACCACCGCGAGAGCTGCTCGATCCGGCTGTAGGCGTTCCACACCCGGTCCAGCGGTGCGTCGAAATCGCGTTCGATGTGGACTTCGCGGTCCGAGGTCGAGGTGATGACCGCGTTGTTGGTGGTTGTGCTCATTGCTCTGGCTCCGATCGTTGCAGGAATTCGCCGAGACGGTCCATCCGGGCTTCGAGCATCTGCCGATAACCCTGCATCCAGGCCACCTCCCGATCGAAGACGTGCTCGCCGATCCGGCAGTACCGGACCCGCCCACGCTTCTCGGTGACCACCATGCCCGCGTCCTCGAGCAACCCGATGTGCTTCTTGATGCCGGTCAGGGTCATCTCGAACCGCTCGGCCAACTCGCTGATACTCGCGGGCCCACGACCGAGGTGCTCGAGTATTCCCCGCCGAGTGGGGTCCGCGAGCGCCCCGAACGAGGCATCCAGGAAGTCATACTGAACCATCTAGTTCAGTATTGCGCGCGCGGCGGCGGGTGTCAAGAGTCGCCGGCACTCTCCGAAAACCCTTGATCCGCCCCGGGTTTACTACTACGCTTTGTCGTAGACAACGACTTCCGAGGGGGAATTCATGGACAAGACCACCTGCTGCATCGTCGGTGGCGGACCGGCCGGAATGATGACCGGGTTGTTGCTGGCCAGGGCAGGCGTCGAGGTCACCGTGCTCGAGAAACACGGGGATTTTCTGCGGGACTTCCGGGGCGACACGGTGCATCCGTCGACGGTGCGGTTGCTCGACGAGCTCGGGCTCGGGGACGAGTTCGCCGCGATCCCGCAGTCGAAAGTGACGCGGATGTGCATGTACGCGGGTGATCGGACCGTGGTCGCCGCTGATCTGGGCCGGATTCCGGGTAGGTACCGGCATATCGCGATGGTGCCGCAGTGGGATTTCCTCGACCTGCTCGCGCGGGCCGCGGCGCAGGAGCCGAATTTCACGCTGCGGATGAATTCACCGGTCGTCGGGCTGATCCGGGACGACGACACCGTCGGCGGCGTGCGTTACCGCGATGCCGACGCCGCAGAGCACGAGTTGCGGGCAGATCTCGTGATCGCCTGCGACGGGCGCGATTCCGTTGCCCGCGAGGCAGCTGGACTGCGTCAGCGCAGGGAAGACGTGCCGATGGACATGTGGTTCTTCCGTGTTCCCAAAGCGGCGGACGACCCTGGTGGCGCCGTGCAGGTGCGGTTCACCAGCGGCAATTCCGCGATAACCATCGACCGCGGGGATTACTACCAGACCGGCTACATCATCGAAAAGGGTTGCGACGCAACACTGCGCGCGGAACACGACGTGCAGTGGCTGCGTGATCGCCTGGCCGAACTCTTCGATTGGCCCACCGAGACGACGGCGACGATCCGGTCCTGGGACGACGTGAAGTTGCTCGAGGTGACCGTCGGCATGCTCGACCGGTGGCATGTGCCCGGCCTGCTGTGTATCGGCGATGCCGCGCACACCATGTCGCCGGTCGGTGGGGTCGGCGTCAACCTTGCCGTGCAGGATGCCGTCGCGGCCGCGCGCATCCTGGCGCGACCGCTGCTCGACCGCGTCGTACAAACCGCCGACCTGGAGAAGGTGCAGCGCAGGCGGATGCTGCCCGCGAGCTTCACCCAGCGGGCCCAGCGCGGCGAACACGACCTGCTCATCGCGCCCGCGCTGCGGGGCACGCTACACACGGCGCCGCTGCCGTTGCGCGTCGTCGATGCCGTACCGACGCTCGCCGGACTCGTCGCCTACCTCGGCGGCATCGGCATCCGCCCGGAACACGCACCGGATTTCGCTCGCCGCCCACCGATCGGGGCGGAGCGGCCTGCCACGACCCGCTGACCGCGTGGAACTGCCTCGGCGACCGGACCGAGGGGTCGACGGCGTCCCTGTGATCCTCGTGACGCCGGCGCCGAGCGGCCTCGCGACAACTTCTCGAAAACTTCTCCAGCGGTTAGGTTTGCCGCGATGAACGGGACGAATCGGTCCCGGGTTGATTTCAGCGGGAGGCTTACGGGATGGAGTTCGGCACTGTGGTCGGGGCGGCTTTGCTGGCAGTGGGAGTTACCTTGGCCGGCACGGGAGCAGGCGCCGCCGAGCCCGGACCCGTCGGCACCCAGCCCGGCGTCACGCCGCTGCCTGCGCAGCCCACCGAATCGGTCCCGGCGGGCACCCAGCCCGGCATCACGCCGCTGCCCGCCTTGCGCAGCGTCGACAGGGGCGTGAACTACCAGGTCGGCGTGTCCGAGGATCGGCGTGCCGCGGTGACGACGCTCGACGCGGGACAGTTCCAGCTCGTGCACGACGCGAAGGTCGTCACGGTCACCGATGCCTCCGGCGCGGTGATCGCCGCGCTGCCGATGGTCGTGCGCCTCGGTGAGCACTCCGTGCCGCTCACCCCCGCGATCGACGAGTCGGGCACCCGCCTGACGCTCACCCCGGTCGGCGAGGCCGATGCGCCGGTGCGCGAGATCAGCGCCCAGGAGCGGTTCTACGCCGAGACGCAGCGCCTGCAGCCGCAGATCATCCAGGGCGCGGCGATCGGGGCCGCCATCGGCTTCGTTCTCGGCTTCCCGCTCGGACTGTTCGTCCTCGACTTCATCACCGTCCCGGTCGCGACCGTGGCGGGTGCCGCGATCGGCGCGATGGCCGGGTACGCGATGGCGGGCGGACAGCCGGCGATCGATACCGCGATCGCCTACGTCACCGGGGCGCCCTGAGCGCTGAGTAGCACCATCACCCTCCGCTACCGTGGTCAGGAAGAAGCTCCGCGCGTTGTGAGTGGGTGGTGAGAGACGTGTTCGACCCGCTGGCCGATATCGATCGGGCCTTGGCCGAGCAGGCCGGATGGACGTGGTTCGACGATTACCTGCTGTACACGTGTGGGGTAGCCGAGCTGATCGCGAGTGGGCGGGTCGCGCAGATCCCGTCCACCGCGACGCGGGTCCGGCTGGAGCCCGGCGAGACCTGCCTGGCCGACGGCGGAGTCCAGTGGTTCATCTGGCGTGGTGCCGGGGACGGTCGGTGGTCGCGGGGCCGGGTGCGCGCCGACGGGCAGACGCCGCTCGGCGCGGTCGCGCACCTGGGCAATGGGGTGCGCAACGAGACCAGGCGGTCGCGCGCCGAGGCGGCGGCGCAACCGCGATGGATCGCCGAACGGCCGGGGTCGGCGATGATCTCGAATCGGCGGATTCACCTGGCGAATCCGGAGCGGTCGTTCTCGCTGTACTGGTCGGCGCTGGAGAGTGTCGACCTCACCGCACCCGACCTGGTCGGCTGCCGGTTCCCTGACCGCAACGGCACCATGCAGCAACTGCAGATCCGCAGTGCGTGGGCGCCGCTGATCTTCGTCACCGCGGCGCTGCAGCACTTTCCGCATCATCCGCTGCTGCGGACCGGGACGTGGCTGCCCGCAGGCTTCGAGGACAAGTGTCACCTGGCTGGCAAGAAGTGCCCGAAGGTGCGCGGGCTCTAGCGTTGCCGCGCCCGGTAGGCCGCGACGGCATTGCGGTTGCCGCAGGCGGTGCTGCAATAGCGGCGGGAACGGTTGCGCGACAGGTCTAGAACCAGGCCTTCGCAGGTGTCGTCGGCGCAGATCGACAGGCGGCTGAGGTCGTCGGCGCGGATCAGGTCGATCATCGCCATGGCGGTCTCGACGGCGATGCGGACCGGTAGCGGGGCCTCGGGCGGCACGGCGTGGACGTGGTAGTCGACATCGCCGTGCCGGACCAATTGCGGGACAGCGCGGTGCTCGGCGAGGGTCTCGTTCACCAGGGTGACCGCGGTGTCGCGGTCGCTCATCAGCATGCGGCGCAGCGAGGCGCGTAAGGCCCGCACGGCGGCCAGTTCCGCGGCGTCGCCGGTGTGCACGCCGGTGTAGACGTGCCGGTCGAAGAACTCGTCGAGCTGCGCTGTCTCGGTCAGCGTGTCGGGGTCTTCGGCGGAGTTGACCAGTTCGACCGCCGCCAGCAGCGCCGCCTCGGTGTCATGAGCGAAAACCACATTGACATATTACCGCAGGCTCCTTACCGTCATTAGTCATGGCGACTTTGACGCATGACAGCGCGAACCGGATGCGGTCCGGGCTGCTGCTCGCGCTGGCCTCCGCCACCTCGTTCGGCCTGTCCGGCCCGCTCGCGCGCGGACTGATGAACGCGGGGTGGAGCGCGGCATCCGTCGTCGCCGCGCGCGTGCTGCTGGCCGGAGTCGTGCTGCTGCCGCTGGCGATCCCCCAGCTGCGCGGCAACTGGAACCTGGTGCGCGCCAACGCGAAACTCATCACCGCGTACGGACTGGTCGCCGTGGCGGGTACGCAGCTCGCCTACTTCAACGCCGTCGCGCACATGGCGGTCGGCGCCGCGCTGCTCATCGAGTACACCGCGCCGATCGCCGTCGTCGGCTGGCTGTGGGTGCGCCACCGGCAGCAACCCGGCACGGCGACCGTCGCAGGCGCGATTCTCGGCATCACCGGCTTGCTGCTGGTCCTCGACGTGGCATCAGGCCTGTCCACCGATCCGATCGGCATCGTCTGGGCCCTGGCCGCAATGGTCGGCGCCGCAGCGTATTTCGTCCTCTCCGCCCAAGGCGTCGACCTCCCCGGCACCGTCCTCGCCGCAGGCGGCCTGCTCATCGGCGGCGTCACCTTGCTCCTGGCAGGCGTGGCAGGAATCGTCCCCCTGCACGCCACCACCAACCCGGTCGTCTTCGCCGACTTCACCACCCCCTGGTGGACCCCCGTCCTGCTCATCGGCATAGTCACCGCCGCCATCGCCTACGTCACCGGCATCGCCGCCACCCGCCGCCTCGGCTCCCGCCTGGCCTCCTTCGTAGCCCTCACCGAGGTCCTCGCCGCCCTCCTGTTCGCCTGGGCCCTACTCGGCGAAGCCCCCCGCCCGATCCAATTACTCGGCGGCGCACTGATTCTCATCGGCGTCATCACCGTCCGCCTCGGCGAACCCGAAACAGTCACAGTCGGCGATCCCGACGCGCAGACCGCCACCGCCAACTGACCACAAATTGCGCCGGCAAGACATAAGTTGTGACTTATAGCGAAGGAGGGACGATGACTGGCGCACGTAATTGGCGTGAGGTGAAGGAAGAAGCCCACCGGTTGCATCCGGAGCTGGCCGACCCAGAGATTCAGGCGGCGGCCGCGGCACAGCTGGATGGCAGAATCGCCGGCCACCATCTCGAGGAACTCCGCCAAACGATCGGCAAAACGCAGGCCGAACTTGCCGCCGCCCTCGGTGTCAGTCAGGCACGGATCTCGCAGATCGAGAACGGCGACCTCGCCGCCATGGAACTCGACACCCTCCGCGCCTACGCCCGCGCACTCGGCGGACACGTCGACATCAGCGTCAGCGTCGGGCCGCACACGATCAAGGTGGCCTGACCGCCGCGGCGACCACGCACGCTGTCGACTGCGCGGGAGCCCGCCACTAAACCACCTCCGGCCTGAGCTTCGTAGGCCCGACCCCGCTGAAACACAGGGTCAGTTGCGGCGGACAAAGCTCCGCCGAGCAGTCGGCAACCCGACTCGAGCTACCGAGTGTCGACGTATTCCGCTTCTGTGATTGTCAGCGCGGTGCCGGGCATCGCGATCGTCAGCAGCCCTGTATCGGCGTCCCAGGAGGTGCGGGTGTCGTGCGCCGGGTAGGGGACGTCGTAGATCAATCCACGATTGGGTGAGGTACCGACGACGATCTGGTACTCGGTGCTCAACAGCCCCGGCGTTGTGCGGTGGTACACGCAGTGCAGGATGCTGCGCTGTTCGCTGCAACCCAGGACAACCTGCTCGGACATCACCGTGACTGCGCCGCGATAGGCCGTGAATACAACTGCGATCACACCGATCACCGCCAGCGCGGCGACGACCGTCTGAGACTTCACATGGCGACTGTACGCATAGTTCGGTGGAACCACCCGGGAGAAAGCCGCGCTCCGGCTCGGGGGCCGAAATCTGTTGCCTGGCTATAACTTAGCGGTAGTCGCTGAAGCCGCAGTTGTCCAGCGGCACTGCTGCGCCGGTGGCAGTACCGAAGCTGTCCGGCGAGTAGTACCTGTCGTCGTAGGACGGCACCGCGTACGCGGCGGTTCGACGCCTCGAACTCGGCGCGCTCGGTGAACGAACCGGGCAGGAACTCGTTCGCACCAGAATCGATGATCGTCACGCGACGCAGCATCTTGGCGCACAATGACCTCGATGTGCTTGTCGTGGATCGACACGCCCTGCGAGCGGTCACCATCGGCCTCCTACGCAGAGGACATTTCCAGTGAGGGAGGTCTTCTTCCCTCTCCCCCACCAGTCCATAGCTGCAGGTGTGCGTCAGCGAACACACCGCCACGCGGCGCCTCCATCCCGCGCAACCACACCTCCGGCAAGTGCAACTCACTTGGATCTCGAAAGCCGGCCACCTCGGCGATGACACGGATTGTCTGATCCGCCAGCTGCAAGAACACGGCGAAGGCCTCGCGGGCATTGGTGGTATTCACCGTCTTGCCAGTTCGCGCATCTGAGGGGACAACCCAGTCATCCAGCTGCGGAAACCCCTGATGTACGAGCTTGTTTCGCACATCGATCCAAAAGTCGACGAACTCGGCTAAGTCATCTGCTTGGACAGCAAGCAATCTGGCCGACACAGCGTACCGCAGCGATCCGGTCCCAACTACCCCAAAGACAGCGAGCCATGGTCCGAAACCAGCACCCGCCCGGCTACCGTCGCCGGAGACCTTAAGGAACGACGTTGATGTAGTCGAGCCCCGCAGTGCGAACCGCACGGAAGTGGTGGTCAGCCGTGGCAATGTCACGAACTTGCAGTCGCTCCGCGACGGCGATCAATGAGGCATCAGCCGCACCGAGCGGGAAGCTTGCGAACTGCTTCATCAGTTCGACGATGCGGGCCGCGTCGCCGGGTTCGAACTCCTCGCCGAACACGCCGTTACGCACCGTCTCCATGAACTGGATCTCAGCCTGCGCACCTGCATATTTCTGCAGCAGATAGGTCACTTCAGCAACAATGTAGGGCGTCACGATGAATTCGTCGGTTCGCGAGGACAAGAACGCCTTCATTTCAGCATGGCGTTTATCCTTGCGATTCATCACGGCGACAAGCACATTCGCGTCAACGATCAGGGTCACTGCGCATCGAACAATTCGTCGTCCATACGCTCGCTGAGGTCTTCCGGCCCGTCAAAAGTGGGCAGGGCCGCCAGTCGGTCAGGCGTACCGGACTTGACCAGGCGCAGCAATGCCTCGCGGGCCGCCGGGGCGGTCTCGGGTCGTAGCTGCTCGACCAACCGGTGTAGCTCGGGGTAGTGGTCATAGGCCGCGGTCATGAGTCCCACGATACCGAACCACCGCGGTCATCGGAACGACGAACGCCCCCCACCAAAAAGGAGCGGGGCGGTCGGGTTACTGCCAAGCGGTAGTCGCTGAAGCCGTAGTCGTCCAGCGGCACTGCGGCGCCGGTGGTGGTGCCGAAGGTGTCCGGCGAGTAGTAGGTGTCGTCGTAGGACGGCACCGCGTACGCGGCGGCACGGGCTTCTTCGGTCGGCTGCACCTGGATGTTGCGGTAGCGGTTGATACCGGTACCGGCCGGGATGAGCTTACCGATGATGACGTTCTCCTTGAGGCCGATCAGGGAGTCGGACTTGGCGTTGATCGCCGCGTCCGTCAGAACCCTGGTCGTCTCCAGGAAGGACGCCGCC
>NZ_JBHXMY010000021.1:0-25409 GCF_042720195.1 Nocardia sp. NPDC058497
GCACCGGTCGGCGCCTGGTGCACCGACCATCCGGAGATCGGTATCGAGTACCCGGGACCGGTGCCGGAATCGACAACGGTCGCGCTCGAATACGTCCTGGAACTCGACGACCTCGAGCTGCGTCCGTATACCCCCATGTTCACGCCCGGCCTGCGCAGGCTCGGCGTCGCGCTGATGACTCCGGCGGCGCCCGGCGAACTGACGCTCAGCTCGGCAGACCCGGCTGTCCCCGCCCATATCGACCAGGGCTATCTGCGCAGTGCCCGCGATCGCGACCGGCTGCGCGCCGGGGTCGAGGTCGCGGCCCGAGTGCTCGGCCTGCCGCTCGGCACCGTCGACGACACCTGGCTACGCGCGCATCTGGGGACGTCCCAGCATCTGTCGGGTACCTGCCGGATGGGCCCCGCCGGTGACCCGCGCGCCGTCGTCGACGAGTGCGGCCGCGTGCACGGCATCGAAAGCCTCACCGTCGCCGACCTGTCTGTGGTCCCGGTGCCGCTGCACCGTGGTCCGCAGGCCACGGTGGTGCTGCTGGCGGCACTGATAGCCGATCAGCATGCGGTGTGACGAAGTGACATTTGCTACCACAATGTGACCTGCGGGACAAACCCACACTTCCGGCGAAGCGGCCGATAGCTGCCCGGTACAGTTTGTAGCGGGAAAGAAAGGCAAATGGTCAGCAATCTCGCAGGTGGGCGGCCCCCACGGCAGGCGGCGGAGACGGGCGCACAGCTCGGCGCTCTGGAAGCCTATGCCGCACAGGCCCATGGTTTTCTCAGTGCCGGTGGTGAACAGCTGACCCAGCTGGCCGGCCTATTACGTCCGCTCGTTCTCGAGTCCTGGCTGCGCAGTGTGCGTAGCGGTATCGATCCGGCGGACGTCCTCGACAGTCGCGGTCTTCGTGGTGCCGATCTGGTGCGTTATCGGGATGCCCATCCCATCGCCGCCCTGATGCCACTGATCGACAAACTGCTGGTCCAGGACGCGGCGCGCGCCGGACTGATCGTGACGGTCGCCGACCAGTTCGGTCGGGTGCTGTCGGTGCACGGCCATCCCGAGCAGGTCGCGGCCGCCGCCGAGATCGGCGTGCGCGAGGGCGACGATCTCAGCGAACGCCGGATCGGCACGAACGCGGTCGGCCTCGTCGTGCGCACGGGCCGCGCGACCTGGATCCATGGACCCGAACATTTCCTCCATCGCATGCACCAGATCACCGGTGCGGCGGCGCCGGTGCACGAGCCGGACGGCCGGTTGATCGGTGTGCTGATGATTGCCGGCGGGATGCGGGTGGCCAAGCCTGAGATCCTCGCTCTGGTGAAAGCGGCGGCCACGGCGGCCGAGATGGATCTGGTCCTCCGGGCGATGCGCGCGGGCCGCGGCGGCGCGGCCGCGGAGCCGCAACGCACCGGCGACGCGGGCACCGACGCGGGACCGGCCCGGCTCGGGCTCGACGTGCTCGGCCTCGGACAGCCACAGCTGAGCGTGGCGGGGGAGCGGGTGCCGCTCTCGCAACGCCATGCCGAGATCCTGCTCCTGCTCACCGAGCATCCCGAAGGGCTTGGCGCCGATCACCTGGCGCTGCTGCTCGACGACACCGATCTGGACAACGGCACGATCCGCGCGGCGATGTCGCGCTTGCGGTCGGTGGTCGGCGCGACGGTCGTCGGATCGCGTCCATACCGTCTCCGGGTGCATGTCGCAACCGATGTGGAGGCGCTGCGGGCCGCGCTCGACTCCGGTGATATCGAATCCGCATTACGCTTGTACGCCGGTCCGGTGCTCCCGCGATCCTCGGCGCCCGGCATTTGCGACATCCGTGACGAGCTTCGCGTGCGGTTGCGCACCGCGGTGCTCGCTTCGGCCGATCCCGGCGTGCTACGCCGCTGGACAGCGTGCCCGGAAGGCCGTGACGACGCCGCCGCGTGGGCCGCGTACCGATCCACCGTCGACCGCGATTCGCCACTGTATGCGCAGATCGAGGCCAAGATCCGGGTGCTCGACCGGCGCCTCGGGGCCGATGCAACGCAGATGCAACGTTTCGGCTCATAGTCTCCGGTTCTGAAAGTGTGACAGCTCACACATCCGGTAGCGATGTGGCGTGGCACACACTGATGCCCTGGTCGTGGGCCACCCTCTGAACCGACTGGACGCTTGTTCGGTTTTTTTATCGGAAAAAGTTCCTTTTTATTAATCGACCGCCTAGTGTCTGCAATGCATGGACAGGCAGCCATGTGATGTAAGTGACAACGCTGAGGCGCGAGGTTCGAGCCGCGGCCGCGATGTTGGAGGAACGATCAACAGCTAGGCACCCCGCGACGGACGCGAACCGTCTGTCGCACCGACGACCGACCGGGTCGTCGATCTCGTCCACATGATCTGTCGGGGATCCTGCGCGAGTGCGGCGTCACGCCCACTGCGCTCATGCCGAATTTCTCGGTCTCACGGAGTACGCCAGGTGTCTTCGTCCTGCCCGAAAAACGTTCGGTCTGCTGTTTTTTCGCGATTCGAGGAGGCTCTGGTGCACGGTACGGAGTTGGGTGGGTTCAGCGCGCGACCACAGGAAGCGGAGGCCGCGTCGGCGCCGTTCCCGCTGACCCCCGCCCAGCTGGGTGTCTGGTACGCACAGCTGCTCGACCCCGACGTCCCGATCACCATCGCCCAGTACGTCGACGTCACCGGCGAGCTGGATGCCGCTGTGCTGCAACAGGTCACGGCCGAGGCGGCGCACGCCTACGGCTCCCCGCTGGTGCGCATCGGCGAATCCGACGGCGTCCCGTACCAGGTCGTCGACCACACCATCCCGGTCGAGACCGAGCTGCCGCTGATCGATCTGCGCCACCACGACGACCCGGTGGTCGCCGCGCACGAGTGGATGCGCGCGGAATTCGGCGCCCCGATCGACCTGCTCACCGACCGGCTGGTGGCGGGCGCGGTGCTGCGCGTCGGCGAGGCGCGCTGGTTCTGGTACCTGCGCGGACACCACATCGTGCTCGACGGCTACGGCGCCTTCACCAACTCCCAGCGCATCGCCGAGCTCTACACCGCGCGCATGCTCGGCACCCAGGCACGCGAGGTCGTGCCCGGTGACCTGGCAGAACTGGTCGAGGGCGAACAGCGCTACCGTGAGAGCACCCGGTTCGCGGGCGACCGCGAACACTGGGCGCAGCGCATCGCGGGCCTCGACAGCCCGACCGGGCTCGACACCCGCACCGCCCCGCGCGCCGCGATCAACCTGGTGACCGGCGGCCGTCTGTCGGAGAAGCTCGTTGAGCGGCTGGAAACCATTGCCGCCAGCGATGATTCGACCATCTCGGCGGTGCTGCTGGCTGCCTTCGCCGCCTACCTCGGCCGGCTCACCGACCGCCCGGACGCGGTACTGAGCCTGCCCGTCACCGCCCGCACCACCGCGGTGATGCGCCGCTCGGCGGGCATGCTGTCCAATATCGTGCCGCTGCGCCTGCCCACCGGCGCGGCGGGCGCCGCCACCACCTGGGGTGAGCTGCTGCGCGCGGCGCGGGTGGAGGTGGCCGGTGCGCTGCGTCATCAGCGCTACCGCGCCGAGGACATCCGCCGCGACGCCGAGGACGACGGCCGCCCCGCCCGGCGCGCGCTGTTCGGCCCGCTCGCCAACTTCATGCTCTTCCGCAGCGACCTCACCCTCGGCACCACCACCGGCCGCTACCGGGTGCTGTCCACCGGCCCGATCGAGGACCTGAGCCTCAACGTCTACTACGGCGACCGCGATCGCGTGCACGTCGACTTCGAGGCCAACCCCAACCTCTACGACGCCGACACCCTGGCCCGCCACCACAGCCGGTTCCTCGGCTTCCTCGAGCGCCTCTCGGCCGCCGACCTGGACACCTCGATCGCCGCCGTCGAGGTGGCGACCGAGCTGGAGTTGGAGGTCAGCACCAAGATCTGGAACGCGACCACCTTCGACGTCGAGGCCGCGCTGGCCGAGCGCGCGGTGGCCGCGGCGACGCTGCCCGCGCTGTTCGAGGCCCAGGTCGCGCGCACGCCCGACGCCGTCGCGGTGCGGATGGCGGGCGACAACGACGCGACCATGACCTACCGCGAGCTGGCGCAGCGGGTCAACCGGCTGGCCCGGCGCCTGCGCGCCGACGGCATCGGCCCGGAATCGCTGGTGGCGCTGAGCATTCGGCGTTCCCCCGAGCTGGTCGTCGCGATGTACGCGGTGCTCGCCGCGGGCGCGGCGTACGTGCCGATCGACCCGGATCATCCGGCCGAGCGCATCGCGCACATCCTCGGCACCGCCGCGCCGGCCGCCGTGCTGACCACCACCCGCGACGGTGCGCCCGGCGCCGACGCGCTGCCGGTGCTGGCCGTGGACGCCCTCGATCTCACCGGCTACGCCGACATCCCGCTGACCGACGCCGAGCGCACCGCGCCGCTGCGTCCCGGTCATCCCGCCTACGTCATCTTCACCTCCGGCTCCACCGGTCTGCCCAAGGGTGTCGCTGTCGAGCACGCCGCGATCGTCAACCGGCTGGTGTGGATGCAGCACACCTACCGGCTGCACGGCATCGACGTGGTGCTGCAGAAGACCCCGATGACATTCGACGTCTCGGTGTGGGAGTTCTTCTGGCCCTTGCAGATCGGCGCGACCCTGCTGCTCGCCGAGCCGGACGGTCACCGCGATCCCGGTTACCTGCGCCGGGTGATCGCCGAATACGGCGTCACCGTCGCGCATTTCGTACCATCGATGCTGGAAGCCTTTCTCGCCCAGCAGGAGATCGCCGAGCGAACGTCGCTGCGACTGGTCTTCGCCTCGGGCGAGGCACTGCCCGCCGCACTGGCGCAGCGGCTGCGGCTGCTCACCGGAGCGCGGCTGCACAATCTCTACGGGCCGACCGAGGCCGCCGTCGACGTCACCTTCCACGAGGTGAACGACGCCGACCGGGTCACGGTGCCGATCGGCGCGCCGGTGTTCAACACCCGGCTCCATGTTCTCGACTCGCGGCTGCGGCCGGTACCGGTCGGGGCTCCGGGTGAGCTGTATCTGTCGGGGGTACAGCTCGCCCGGGGCTATGTCGGACGTCCCGAACTCACCTCGGGCCGCTTCGTCGCCGACCTGACCGCGCCGGGTGCGCGCATGTACCGCACCGGTGACCTGGTGCGCTGGACGACCAACGGTGAACTGGAATACCTGGGCCGCACCGACTTCCAGGTGAAGCTGCGCGGTCTGCGGATCGAGCTCGGCGAGATCGAGGCCGTGCTCGAAGGCGTCGAGGGCGCGGTGCGCGCGGTCGTCGCGGTCCGCAGTGATTCCGGCGTCGGCGAACAGCTCGTCGCCTATGTCGTGGAATCCGAGCCGGGCACGGTCGCGGTCGAGCAGCTGCGGGAGGCGGCGCTGCGCGCGCTGCCCGGGTACATGGTGCCCGCCGCGTTCGTGCTGCTCGACGCCCTGCCGGTGAACGCCTCCGGCAAGCTGGACCGCAAGGCGCTGCCCGCGCCCGCCCGCGTCGTCGTCGCCTACGCCGAGCCGGTCGGCCCGGTGGAGCAGACGGTGGCCAGGGTGTTCGGCGAGGTCCTCGGACTCGACCGGATCGGCCGCGACGACGACTTCTTCGCGCTGGGCGGCAACAGCCTGGTCGCGACCCAGGTGGCGGCCCGGCTCGGCGCCGATCTCGGCTGCCGGCTCGGGGTGCGCGATCTGTTCGGCGCGACCACCCCCGCCCGGCTGGCCGCCGCGATCGCCGAGCGCGCCGATGCCGGGGTCTCGGCCCAGCTGCCGGTGCTCGCGGCGCGTCCGCGTCCCGCGCTCATCCCGCTCTCGCCCGCGCAGCAGCGGATCTGGTTCCTCAATCGTTTCGATCCGTCGGCACCCGGCTACAACATGCCGTTCGTGGTCCGGCTGCGCGGCACCGCGAATCTGTCCGCGCTCGTCGACGCGCTGACCGCCGTCGTCGGTCGGCACGAGGCGCTGCGCACCGTGTTCCCCGCGGTGGGCGTGCCCGGTAGCGAGGTGGCCGAGCAGGTCGTGTGCGACGCCGGGATCGTGCGGATCGGTGAGCCGACCACCGTCGCCGCCGCCGATCTGGACGCCGAACTCGCCCGATTCGCTTGCGCCGGGTTCGATCTCGAACGCGAAGCGCCCTTCCGTGCGCACATTTTCGTCGTCGCGGATGAACCGTACGAGTGCGCGCTCGCGGTCGTCTTACATCACATCGCGGCCGACGGTGTTTCGCTGCAGGTGCTGGTGCGCGATGTGCTCACCGCCTATCAGGCCGCCACCGCGGGCATCGAGCCCGGCTGGGCGCCGTTGAGCGTGCAGTACGCCGACTATGCCCTGTGGCAGCGGGAACTGCTCGGCGCGGAAACCGATCCGCGGTCGCTGGCCTCGCGTGAAATCGCTTTCTGGGAACGGACTCTGGCGGGTCTGCCCGATCAGCTGGAACTTCCGTCGGCGCGGCCGCGTCCGGTCGAGCCGAGCATGCGCGGCGCCCGGACCGGCTTCACCATCGGCGCGGGCCTGCACCGGCAGCTGTCCGAGCTGGCCAACCAGGCGGGCGCGTCGCTGTTCATGGTGCTGCACACGGCGCTGGCCGTGCTGCTGGCCCGGCTCGGCGGCACGACCGACATCGCGATCGGCACCGGCGTCGCCGGCCGCGGCGACCGGGCGATCGACGATCTGATCGGCATGTTCGTCAACACCCTCGTGCTGCGCACCGAGGTCGATCCGGCCGCGAGCTTCACCGCGGCACTGGAGCGCACCCGCGAGACCGACCTGGCCGCCTTCGCGCACGCCACGGTCCCGTTCGACCGGCTGGTCGACGTGGTCAACCCGGCCCGTTCGCAGGCCCGCCACCCGCTGTTCCAGGTGGCACTGAACTTCCAGGCCGTACTCGACACCAGCTTCGAACTCGGCGGCACCCCGGTGTCGGTGCACGAGATCGAACTCGACATCACCAAGTTCGACCTGCAGATCACCCTCGCCGAACGACGCGGCGCCGCAGGCGAACCCGCCGGCATCGAGGCGGTCATCCTCTACGCCACCGACCTGTTCGACGACGCCGAGATCGTCGACCTCGGCGCGCGTTTCGTGCGCCTGCTCGCCGCGGCCGTCGCCGCGCCCGAGACGCCGGTCGGCGACCTGCCGCTGCTGTCGGCGGCCGAACAGGCCCGCCTCACCGGCATGCGCGGCGCACCCGTCACCGCCACCGGTCTGCTCCCCGACCTCCTCGCTGCCGCCGTCGCGGCCGACCAGGATCGGGTCGCGGTCACCGACGGCGACCGCGGCCTCACCTACCGGGAACTCGACCGGGCGTCCTCGCGCCTGGCGCGGGTGCTCGTCGACGGTGGCGTCGGCCCCGATGACATTGTCGCGGTGGGTATTCCGCGTTCGATCGAGTCGGTGCTGGCCGTGTGGGCGATCGCCAAGGCCGGTGCTGCCTGGCTGCCCGTCGACCCGAGCTACCCGCTCGATCGGATCACCCATATGGTCACCGATTCCGGTGCGCGAGTGGGTCTTACGGTGTCCTCGGTGCAGGATGCGCTGCCCGGCCCCACCGACTGGCTGGTCCTCGACGAACTGAAGCTGATGGCCGACTGCGCCGCCCGCTCCAGCGATCCGGTCACCGACGCCGACCGGGTGCGCCCGCTGCGCGCCCAGCACCTGGCCTACGTCATCTACACCTCCGGCTCCACCGGCCTGCCCAAGGGCGTGCTGGTGACCCAGGCAGGTATCGCCGGGTTCGCCGCCGAGGAGACCGACCGCATGTTCGGCACCCCCGACGCGCGGGTGCTGCAGGTCGGGTCGCCCTCGTTCGACATCTCCGTGATGGAACTGCTGCTCGCGGTGAACTCCGCCGCCACCCTGGTGATCGCGCCGATGGGCCGCCACGTGGGCGCCGACCTGGCGCGGCTGCTGGCCGAGGAGCAGGTCACCCACGCCCTGATGACCCCGTCGGGCCTGGCGGTGCTCGATCCCGCGCAGCTCGACGACCTGCGCATGGTGATGGTCGGCGGCGAGGCCTGCCCGCCCGACCTGGTCGCCCGCTGGACCCAGGGCACCGTGCCCCGCGCCTTCGTCAACGCCTACGGCCCGTCCGAGACGACGGTCGCCACCAATATCAGCGCCCCGCTGTCCGCGCACGCTCCACTGACCCTCGGCACCCCGCTGCGCGGCATCGCCCAGTGGGTCCTCGACGACCGGCTGCGGCCGGTCCCCGCCGGCGTGCCAGGCGAGCTGTACGTCGCGGGTGCCCAGGTGGCCCGCGGCTACCGCAGCCGCGCCGCCCTCACCGCGGGCCGCTTCGTCGCCTGCCCGTGGGAGCCGGGTATGCGGATGTACCGCACCGGTGACCTGGTCCGCTGGACCGCCGAAGGCACCTTGGAATACCTGGGCCGCAACGACGACCAGGTGAAGCTGCGCGGCTTCCGCATCGAACTGGGCGAGATCGAAGCCGCGCTGCTCTCGCAGCCTGCGGTGCGTCAGGCCGTCGTGCTCGTGCGCGCCGATGAGCACCGTGGTGACCAGCTGGTCGCTTACTTGGTTCCGTCCAACGGAGACGCTGCTGCGCCGTGTGGAGCGGCCGAAGTGCGAGAAGCCGTGGGGCTCGCCGGAGTCGATGTCAATGCGAACGCTGTTGTGTCGCAAGAGGGTGTGGGGACGCCCGGTATCGGTGTCGAGGCAGTCGTAGTCACGCCGCGCGAGGGTGTGCAGCCGATCGAGGTCGATGTCGTGGCGATCGAGGCCGCGCTGCGTGGCTCGCTCGCCGCGCACATGGTGCCGTCGGCGTTCGTCGTGATCGACGCGCTGCCGCTTACCCCGAACGGCAAGCTCGATCGGCGCGCGCTGCCGGAGCCGGTGTTCGCCGCCCGTGCGTTCCGCGCGCCCGCCGCGGGTGCCGAGACCGTGGTGGCGCGGGTGTTCGGCGAAGTGCTCGGAGTGGAGCAGGTCGGCGCCGACGACGACTTCTTCGCGCTCGGCGGCAACTCGCTGGTCGCCACCCAGGTGGTCGCCCGCCTCGGCGCCGCGCTCGGTGTGACGGTGTCGCTGAAGGTGCTGTTCGAGGCGCCGACGGTCACCGCGCTCGCGGCCCGCCTCCGCGCGGGCGAGACGGCTGAGGCCCGCCTGCCGCTGGTGGCTGGGGAACGGCCGCACCGGATTCCGCTGTCCTATGCCCAGCAGCGCATGTGGTTCCTCAACCAGTTCGACGCGGATTCGGTGGCCGACAATATCGCCGCCGCGATCCGGCTGACCGGCGCGCTCGACCACGCCGCCATGACCGCCGCGGTCGCCGCGGTGTTCGCCCGCCACGAGGCGCTGCGCACCCGCTACCCGTCCGTCGACGGCATCCCGTTCCAGCAGGTGCTCGCCCCCGAGCAGCTGACGATCACGCTCGAGCCCGAAGCCGTCGACCCGGCCGCGCTCGGTGACCGGATTCGCGCCGTCGCCGCCGTGCCCTTCGCGGTCGACCAGGAACCGCCGGTGCGCCTACACCTGCTGCGCACCGGCGCCGACGAGCACGTCCTGGTCCTGGTGCTGCACCACATCGCCGCCGACGGCTGGTCGGTCGCCCCGCTCACCCGCGACGTGATGGTGGCCTACGCCGCCCACCTCGCCGGCGCCGCACCGCAATGGACCCCGCTGCCGGTGCAGTACGCCGACTTCGCCCTGTGGCAGCGCGCCGCGCTCGGCGCCGAGGACGATCCCGATTCGCCGATGGCGCGCCAGATCGATTTCTGGACAACCGAACTCGCCGATCTACCCGACCTGCTCGCCCTGCCGGCCGATCGTCCGCGCCCCGCGGTCGCCTCGGGCCGCGGCGCCCGCCACACCTTCGCCGTGCCCGCCGCGATCACCGACCGGCTGCGTGCGCTCGCCGCCGACACCCAGGCCTCGCCGTTCATGGTGCTGCACGCGGCATTCGCCACCACCCTGGCGAAACTGTCCGGCCAGCAGGATATTTCGATCGGCACGCCGGTGGCGGGCCGTGGCGATCAGGCGCTCGACGAGCTCGTCGGCATGTTCGTCAACACCCTCGTGCTGCGCACCCAGGTCCGTCCTGATGCCACCTTCGCCGAACTCGTCGGCACCGTCCGCGACGGTGATCTGCGCGCCCTGGCCAACACCGACGTCACCTTCGACCGGCTCGTCGAAGCGCTCAACCCCGAGCGCTCCACCGCCCGGCACCCGCTGTTCCAGGTGATGCTCGACTTCCAGAACACCTCCCAGACCGAACTCGAACTGGCCGGCCTCACCGCCTCCGAAATCGAGATCGACACCTACACGGCCAAATTCGACCTGCAGCTGACCCTGCGCGAGACCACCGACGGCCTGCTCGCCCGCTTCGAGTACGCCACCGACCTGTTCGACGCGCAGACCATCACAGATTTCGGTACCCGCCTGCTGCGGGTGCTGGATACGGTGACCGCCGATCCCAGCGTCGTGATCGGCGACATCGACCTCCTCGGCGCGGCGGAGCGCACCCGCATCCTCGACACCTGGAACGCCACCGCGTACCCGGTCGACGAGTCCATGACGCTGGCCTCGCTGTTCGCGGCACAGGCGGCGCGCACCCCGGGCGCGACCGCGCTGACCTTCGAAGAAGAATCGCTGGCCCACCCGTCGCCCGACCACCACCCCTCATCGAGTCACGCGGTGACGCTGACCTATGCCGAGTTCACCGAGCGGGTCAACCGGCTCGCGCGCCTGCTGATCTCGATCGGCGTCCGGCCGGACCGGACCGTGGCCATCGGCATGCACCGCTCGACGGATCTGGTCGTCGCCATGTACGCGGTGCTCGCCGCGGGCGGCGCCTACGTGCCACTGGACCCGGAACACCCGGCCGAACGCCTCGCCGATGTCATCGACGCGGCGGACCCGGTCTGCGTGCTCACCCGCTCGATCGACAGACTCGACCTGCCCGCACCGACTTCGGTTCCCGTGCTCGAGTTCGAGCAGCTCGACACCGCCGACTACCGGGCCGAGCCGATCACCGATGCCGACCGCCTCGCCACCCTCACCCCGGCCGATGCCGCCTACCTGATCTTCACCTCCGGTTCGACCGGCAAGCCCAAGGGTGTCGTCGTCTCGCATGCCGCGATCGTCAACCGCCTGGTGTGGATGCAGGACGCCTACCGCCTCACCGCCGCCGACACCGTGCTGCAGAAGACCCCGGCGACCTTCGATGTCTCGGTGTGGGAGTTCTTCTGGCCCTTGCAGATCGGCGCCCGGCTCGTGCTGGCCCGGCCCGACGGGCATCGTGACCCGGCCTACCTGGCCGACGTGATCGACGCCGAGTCGGTCACTGTCGCCCACTTCGTGCCGTCGATGCTGTCGGTGTTCGTCGCCGCTCTGGGCGCGTCCTCGACGGCGCTCGTCGACGACACGAACGCAGACGGAGTCTCGGCGAGCGTGCTCCCCGGGAACGCGACAACGGCCGGACGGTGCTCGTCGCTGCGCATGGTGTTCGCGTCCGGCGAGGCGCTACCACCCGCGCCCGCTCAGCTGTTGCGCCGGCTGACCGGTACGGCTGTGCACAACTTGTACGGCCCCACCGAGGCCGCGGTCGACGTCACCTTCCACGAGGTCGTCGATGCCGATGTCGTCACGGTGCCGATCGGTGAGCCCGTCCACAACACCCGCGTCTACGTGCTCGACGGGCGGCTGCGGCCGGTCCCGGTGGGCGTCCCCGGCGAGCTCTACCTCGCCGGCGCCCAGCTCGCCCGCGGGTACGCGGGTCGCGCCGACCTGACCGCCGACCGCTTCGTCGCCGACCCGTTCGCGGTGTCCGGTGCGGGGACTCCCGTGGGCTCGCGGATGTACCGCACCGGTGACCTGGTCGCCTGGACCGCCGACGGCGAGCTGGAATACCTGGGCCGCACCGACTTCCAGGTGAAGCTGCGCGGTCTGCGGATCGAGCTCGGTGAGATCGAGGCCGCGCTGGCCGGGCTGGACGAGGTCGCGCAGGCAGCGGTCGTCGTCCGCGACGATCTGCTGGTGGCCTATCTGGTCGCGGCGACGGACATCGACACCGATGCGGTGAAGGCCGCGCTCACCCGCACGCTGCCCGCCTACATGGTCCCCGCGGCGTTCGTCGAACTCGACGCGTTCCCGCTCAACGCCTCCGGCAAGCTCGACCGCAAGGCCCTGCCCGAGCCGGTCTTCGAAGCCGCCGTATTCCGCGCCCCGGTCACCGAGGTGGAGCGGATCGTGGCGACCGCGTTCGCCACCGTGCTCGGTTTCCCCGCCGACCGGGAAGTCGGCCTCGACGACGACTTCTTCGCCCTCGGCGGCAACTCGCTCAATGCCACCCAGGTGGCGGCCCGCCTCGGCGCCGCCCTCGACACCCAGGTGCCGGTGCGGCTGCTGTTCGACGCCCCGACCGTGGCCGCCCTGGCCGAACGGTGCGTCGCGCTGCGCGGCACCGGCCGTCGCCTCCCGCTCACCACTCGTGAACGCCCGCAGCGGATTCCGCTGTCCGCCGCGCAGCGCCGGATGTGGTTCCTCAACCGCTACCTCGCCGATGCCGACGGACCCGGCGACGCTGTCGACAACATCCCGGTCGCACTGCGCCTGTCCGGTGACCTCGACATCCCCGCTCTCGAAGCGGCCATCGCCGACGTGGTCGACCGGCACGAAACCCTGCGCACCAGCTACCCCGACGGCCCGGAGGGCGCCGAGCAGCTGATCGCCGACACCGCACGCCTCGAACTGCGGCCGGAGCCGGTGACCGAAGCGGAGCTGCCCGAACGCCTGCTGTCCTGCGCCGCGATCAGATTCGATCTCACGACCGAAATCCCGCTGCACGCGGCGCTGTTCGCGGTGGCCGATGAGCACGTGCTCGTGCTGGTGGTCCATCACATCGCCGCCGACGGCTTCTCGCTCGGCCCGCTGGCCGCCGACCTGATGACCGCCTACGCCGCGCGTCGCGACGGCGCCGCCCCCGCGTGGTCGCCGCTGCCGATCCAGTACGCCGACTACGCGCTCTGGCAAGACGAGAACCTCGGCGAGGCAACCGATCCCACCTCGCTGGCCTACACCCAGCTGGCGTTCTGGCGCCGCGGCCTGGCCGGTCTGCCGGAGCAGCTGGAGCTGCCGACCGACCGCCCCCGCCCCGCCGAGTCCAGCTTCCGTGGCGGCGTGCACCGGTTCCAGATCGACTCCGACCTGCACAGCGAACTGCGCGAGCTGGCCCGCAAGCACGAGGCCACCCTGTTCAGCACCGTGCACGCGGCGCTGGCGGTGCTGCTGGCCAGGCTCTCCGGCGGCAGCGACATCGCCATCGGCACCCCCGTCGCGGGCCGCGGTGAGGCCGCGCTCGACGGGCTGATCGGCATGTTCGTCAACACCCTCGTACTGCGCGGCCAGATCGACCCGCGCGCCGAATTCGAGACCACCCTCGACGCCGTGCGCGCCGGTGACCTCGACGCGCTCTCCCACGCCGACATCCCCTTCGAGCAGATCGTCGACGCGGTGGACCCGGCCCGGTCCCGCAACCGGCACCCGCTGTTCCAGGTGGCGCTGGTCCTGCAGAACTTCACCGTGCCCGCGCTCGAGGCCGCCGGGCTGAAGGTCGCGCCCGTCGACTTCGACGCCGCCGTCGCCAAGTTCGACCTGCAGTTCACCGTCCGCGAATCCGACGACGTCGACGGCCGCGCCGACGGCATGGCCATCGAAATCGCCTACGCCACCGACCTGTTCGACGCGGGCAGCATCGCGGTGCTGGCCCGCCGGTTCACCCAGGTGCTGGCCGCCGTCGTCGCCGACCCGACCGTCGTGGTCGGTGACATCCAGCTGCTCAGCGCCGAGGAACAGCAGCGCACCCTGCACGACTGGGCCACCACCGGCAGCTCGGTGACCTCGGACAGCGAGACCATTCTGGACCGGTTCGCCCAGGTCGCCGCCGCGAACCCGCAGGCCGTCGCGGTGAAGGCGGGTCGCGACGCCCTCACCTACGGTGAGCTCGACGCGTGGTCCAACCGTCTGGCCCGGCGTCTCGTCGGTGCGGGCGTCGGCCCGGAAACACTGGTGGCCGTTGCCCTTCCGCGTTCGGTGGAACTGGCGGTCGCGCTGCTGGCCGTGCTCAAGGCGGGCGGCGGCTACCTGCCGATCGACCCGAACTACCCGGCCGATCGCATCGAGTACGTCCTCGACGACGCCCGTCCGCTGTGCGCGATCGCCACCGCCGACACCGGGCTGGCCCGCGATTGGTTCGGCGGCCCGGTGCTCGACCCCGCCGTCGACACCCTGAGCGGCTACTCGGTCGCACCGCTGACCGACGCGGACCGCCGCGCGCCGCTGACCCCGGCGAACACCGCCTACGTCATCTACACCTCCGGCTCCACCGGTCGCCCCAAGGGCGTGGTGATCCCGCACTCGAATGTGCTCGCGTTGCTGGACAACAGCGCCCGCCACTTCGGTTTCGGCCCGTCGGACGTGTGGACGATGTTCCACTCCTACGCCTTCGACTTCTCGGTCTGGGAACTGTGGGGCGCGCTGCTGACCGGCGGCTCGGTGGTCCTGGTCGACTACTTCACCTCGCGTTCGCCCGAGCAGTTCCGCGAGCTGCTGCTCGCCGAGCGAGTGACCGTGCTCAACCAGACCCCGTCGGCGTTCTACCAGCTCGTCGCCGCCGATCTGGCTGTCGCGTCGCCGGAGGCGGTCGCGGAGGGTGCAGGGTCCTCGGGAGCGGTGCCGTCGGATACCGCGCCTGCCGACTACGCGCTGCGCGTGGTGATCTTCGGTGGCGAGGCGCTGGAACCGCAGCGGCTGTCGGGCTGGTTCGCCCGCTACCCGCACTCGCCGCGTCTGGTGAACATGTACGGCATCACCGAGACCACCGTGCACGCCTCCTACCGCGAGATCACGCCGGACACGGGTTCCGCCAGCGTTATCGGCAGTGCTCTCGCGGGACTGACTGTGCGCGTGCTGGATTCGCGCCTCCGTCCGGTCCCCGTGGGCGTGCCCGGTGAAATCTATGTCTCCGGTGCGCAATTGGCGCGCGGCTACCTCGCTCGTCCCGCGCTGACCGCGAGCCGGTTCGTCGCCGACGCGTACGGCGCGCCGGGCAGCCTGGCCTACCGCTCCGGTGACCTGGCGCGCTGGACCGCCTTCGGCGATCTCGAGTACCTGGGCCGGGCCGACCAGCAGGTCAACCTGCGCGGTTTCCGCGTCGAGCTCGGCGAGATCGAAGCCGCGCTGCTGAACAGCTCGGTGGCCCCGCGCGAGGTCGCGGTGCTGGTGCGCACCGACCTGGTCGACGAGCCACGGATCGTGGCGTATCTGGTCGCGGGCCCGGACACCGGTCGCATCGACGCCGCCGCCATCCGCCAGGAACTGGCCCGCACGCTGCCCGAGCACATGCTCCCGGCCGCGGTCGTGCCCGTCGAGCGCATTCCGCTGACCGTCAACGGCAAGCTGGACCGGGCCGCGCTGCCCGCACCGGTCTTCGAGACCACCGTCTACCGCAAGCCGGCCACGGTGAGCGAGGAGATCATCGCCGCGGTCTACGCCGAGGTGCTCGGCCGCACCGCCGCCGACGACCGGCCGATCGGCGCCGACGACGACTTCTTCGCCCTCGGCGGCAGCTCGCTACTCGCCGCCAAGGCGGTCGCCCGGATCGGCGCCGCGCTGGACCGGCGAGTCGGCGTGCGAACCCTGTTCGAGGCGCCGCGCGTCGGCGAGCTGGCCGCGGCCGTGGACGCCCAGGCGAAGGTCGACCGGCCCGCGCTGGTCGGCAGGGCCCGTCCCGAGCGGCTGCCGCTCTCGCCCGCGCAGCAGCGGATGTGGTTCCTCAACCGCTTCGACCGCGCCTCGGTGGCCTACAACATCCCGTTCGCGCTGCGCCTGTCCGGTGACCTCGATGTCGCCGCACTGCAAGCCGCGGTCGCCGATCTGGTCGCCCGCCACGAATCGCTGCGCACCGTGTACCCCGAGTTCGACGGCGCGCCAGTGCAGTCGATCATGACTGCCGCACAGGCGGTTCCGTCACTCGAGCCGATCACGGTCACCGAGGCCGAGCTGCCCGGCGCGATCCGCGACCTGGCCGCCACCACCTTCGACGTCACCGCCGAGATCCCGGTCCGGATGTGCCTGTTTCAGGTGGGCCTTACGGGGTCACGCACCGCCACCTCCGTCTCTGGACCTGGCGGAACCATCGCAGGCGAATTCGTGCTCGCCGCCGTCCTGCACCACATCGCCGCCGACGGCTCTTCGATCGCCCCGTTCGTCGCCGACCTGATGCGCGCCTACACCGCGCGCCTCGCCGACACCGCCCCCTGCTGGGCGCCGCCCGCGGTGCAGTTCGCCGACTACGCGCTGTGGCAGCGCGAGCTGCTCGGCGACGAAGCCGATCCGGAATCCTTTGCCGCCCAGCAAGTTGGCTACTGGCAGAACCAGCTGGCCGGCCTGCCCGATCAGCTGACCCTGCCGACCGACCGCCCCCGCCCGGCCCGGCAGAGCCTGCGTGGCGACAAGGTGAGCTTCACCGTCGACGCCGATCTGCACGCCGCGCTCGTCGCCCTCGGCCGTAGCGCGGGCGCCACGCTGTTCATGGTGGTGCACGCGGCCTTCGCCGCCCTGCTGGCCCGCCTCTCGGGTACGGCCGACATCGCCGTCGGTACCCCCAACGCGGGCCGCGGCGAAGCCGAGCTCGACGAGGTCATCGGCATGTTCGTCAACACCCTGGTGCTGCGCACCCGGGTCGCGGCCGACGCGCCCTTCACCGACCTGCTCGGCGCCGCCCGCACCGCCGACATCGCCGCGTTCTCGCACGCCGACGTGCCGTTCGAGCGCCTGGTCGAGGTCCTCAACCCGGCCCGCTCCACCGCCCGGCACCCGCTGTTCCAGGTCGGCTACTCGTTCCAGAACCACGAGCGCGGTCAGCTGGAGCTGCCAGGTTTGACCGTCTCGGACATCGAATTCGATTCCGGCGTCGCTCAATTCGACCTGCACCTGTTCGCGCTCGATCACTACACCACCGACGGCGCCCCCGCCGGTATCGAGATGGCACTGGGCTACGCGACCGACCTGTTCGACGCAGGCACGGCCGAACGGTTCGCCGATCAGCTGCGCCAGGTACTCGAATCCGTCACCGCCGCACCGGAAACCGTCATCGGCGATCTCGATCTGCTCGGCGCCGACCGCACCCTGGTCCTCGAGACCTGGAACGCCACCGCGCACCCGGTCGAGCGGACCACCCTGGCCGACCTCGGCGCCCGCCAGGCCGCCGCCACCCCGGCCGCACTCGCCCTGGTGAACGGCGAAACCGGAGAATCGCTCGACTACGCCGCCTTCGATGCCCGCGTCAACCGGATCGCCCGGCTGCTGATCGCCGAAGGCGTCGGCCCGGAAAGCACCGTCGTCCTGGCCATGCGGCGCGGCCTCGACCTCGTGATCGCCATGCACGCCGTCGTGCGGGCGGGCGGCGCGTACGTTCCGATCGACCCCGATCACCCGGTCGACCGGATCGCCTACATCATGTCGACCGCAGCCCCGTTATGCGTGCTCACCACGGCCACCGACGGCCTGCCGATCACCGTGGACGTGCCGGTGTTCGAACTGGACCACCGTGCACTGGAAGGACTCTCGGACCACCCGGTCACCGATGCCGAACGCATCGCACCGCTGCGCCCCGAGCACCCCGCCTACGTGATCTTCACTTCCGGCTCGACCGGCCTGCCCAAGGGCGTCACCGTGCCGCACGCGGCGATCGTCAACCAGCTGGCCTGGCTACACGACCGCTTCACCATGACCGGCACCGACCGCGTCCTGCTGAAGACCCCCGCCACCTTCGACCTGTCGGTATGGGAGTTCTGGTCCCCCCTGACCTCCGGCGGCGCACTGATCGTCACCCGCCCCGGCGACGAACGCGACCCGGATCGCCTGCGCGCCACCATGACCCGCCACGGTGTGACGGTCCTGCACGCGGTCCCCTCGCTGGTCGGCATGCTGCTGGCCACCGAAGCCGGCCTGCCGGATTCGCTCCGCGCCGTGCTCGCCATCGGCGAAGCGCTACCCGCCGCCACGGCCACCCAGTTCCGCGCCAGCGGCACCACGGCCCGCCTGCACAACCTGTACGGGCCGACCGAGGCGGCAGTGTCCATCACCGAATACGAAGTGGCACAGGACTCCACGCACGCGGTACCGATCGGCACCCCCGCCTGGAACAGCGCCCTCTACGTCCTCGACGCCCGCCTTCGCCCGGTGCCGGTCGGTGTCGCCGGCGAGCTGTACCTGGCCGGTGAACAACTGGCGCGCGGTTACCACGGCCGCCAGGCCCTCACCGCCGACCGTTTCGTCGCCAGCCCGTTCGGGGTTCCCACAGGTGACGTCTCGGCGGGTTCCCGGATGTACCGCACGGGCGACATCGTCCGCTGGCGTGCCGATGGCACCCTCGAATACCTCGAGCGCGCCGACTTCCAGGTGAAGATCGGTGGGTTCCGGATCGAGCTCGGCGAGGTCGAGACGGCATTGCTGCGCTGCGCCGATGTCCGTGCAGCGGTCGCGGTCGCCAAGACCGACGAGCGGGCAGGTTCGCGCCTGATCGCCTACGCCGCTGTCGCCGATCTGACTCCCGGCGACGAGCCGGCGATCGCGGCCCGGCTGCGGGGCGAACTCGCCGGTGAGCTGCCCGCGTACATGGTGCCCGCGGCACTGGTCGTGCTCGATGCGTTGCCGCTCAATGCCAACGGCAAGGTCGACCGGGCTCGGCTACCCGAACCGGAGTTCGCCGAGGCGGCCTTCCGTGCACCGGTCACCGCGACCGAACAGCTGGTCGCGCAGACCTTCGTCGAGGTGATCGACTGCGCGAGCGCCGGTCTGGACGACGACTTCTTCGCCCTCGGCGGCAACTCGCTGATGGCGACCCGCCTGGCAGCCAGGCTCGGCGCCGCGCTGGGCGCGCAGGTGCCGGTCGCCGCGGTGTTCGACGCCCCGACCGTGGTCGCGCTGGCCGAACGGCTCGGCAGCATCGACCGCTCGGTCGCCCGTCCGCCGCTGACCCGGCGCACCGGTGACGGTCCCGCGGTGCTCTCGCCCGCGCAGCAGCGCATGTGGGTGCTGCACCAGCTCGCACCCCAGTCGGCGGCCTACCACATCCCGGCCGCCATCCGGCTCACCGGCGACCTCGACCTGCCCGCCCTGCAATCGGCGGTTGGCGACCTGCTGGCCCGCCACGACACCCTGCGCACCCGTTACCCCGATACGGCGGCGGGCCCGGTCCAGCAGGTGATGCCGGCCTGGTCCGCAGCGGTCGAGCTGACGCCGATCCCGGTCGCGCCCGCGGATGTCGAGGCGAGGATCGCGGCCCTGGTCGCGCAGCCCTTCGACATCACGGCCGCACCGCCGGTCCGGGTGGCGCTCTACGGCCTCGGCAAAGCGTCCGATGGCGCCACTTCCGAGGGCTCTCCGTGGTCGCCTTCCGGTGCCGCCGAGCCCGCCGGTCGTGGCGCGGGCGATTACGTCCTCGTCGTCGTGGTGCACCACATCAGCGCCGACGGCTACTCCATCGCCCCGCTCACCCGGGACCTGGTGCGCGCCTATGTCGATCGCACCGAAGGACGCGAACCGGGCTGGGCGCCAATGGAGATCCAGTACAGCGATTTCAGCGCCTGGCAGCACGAGCTGCTCGGCACCGACAGCGACCCGGACAGCGTGCTCACCCAGCAGCTGACCTACTGGACCCGCGAACTGGCTGGTGCGCCCGAACTGCTCGCGCTACCCACCGATCGCCCCCGTGCCACCCGGCGTGAGATGCGCGGCGCGGCAGAGCAGTTCGAGGTCGACGCGGAGCTCACCCGCCGTCTCGACGAGGTCGCCCGCGCCAACGGAACCACCCTGTTCACGCTGGTGCACAGCGCCTTGGCGGTGCTGCTTGCCAAGCAGTCCGGCAGCGCCGACATCACCATCGGCGCCCCGGTGGCGGGCCGCGGCGCCCGCGAACTCGACGACCTGGTCGGCATGTTCGTCAACACCGTCGTCCTGCGCACCGAGGTGGACTCGCGAGCGCCGTTCACCGACCTGCTCGCCCAGGCCAGACGACGTGACCTCGCCGCCATCGCGCACGCCGACGTCCCGTTCGAGCAGGTCGTCGATGCCATGGGCCGGGCCCGCTCGGGTGCCTATACCCCGCTGTTCCAGGTGATGCTCACCTTCCAGAACATGCCGCCGGGCGGCATCGAACTACCCGGGCTACACGTGCAGACCCTGGACCCCGGACTCGGCGAAGCCAAGTTCGACCTGCACCTGACCGCCCTGCAGCGCTACGACGCCGACGGCGCACTCGACCGTCTCGACGTGCATTTCGGTTACGCCACAGATCTTTTCGACGCATCCACCATCCGGGTACTGGCGGAACGGTTCCGCAAGGTCCTCGCGGCCGTCGCGGCCGACCCGGCCGTGGTGGTGCGGGCGATCGACGTGCGCACCGACGCGGAGCAGACACCGCGTCCGCGCACTTACACCATTGCCGATCTGCCGGGCCTCGTCGGCTCGGCGGCCCGGCTCGCGCCGGCGACCGTGGCATTCGCCCACGGCGAGCACGCCATCTCGTTCGCGGCCCTCGACGCCAAGCTCACCGCGGTGGGCAAGGCGATGGGCGCCGCGATGAAACCCGAAGCGCTGGTGAACGTCGCGCT
Organism: Nocardia sp. NPDC058497; assembly: GCF_042720195.1. NCBI lineage: Bacteria > Bacillati > Actinomycetota > Actinomycetes > Mycobacteriales > Nocardiaceae > Nocardia > Nocardia sp. NPDC058497. Next base: position 20,608 of record NZ_JBHXMY010000021.1, read on the forward strand.
GGCCGGGCTGGTGCCCGGCGTGCTCGCCGCACTCGGCGCGTCCGGACTCACCACCACTTTGCAAACACTGGTGACCGATGCCGCCGCGGTGATCGCCGGGTCGGGGTCGGCTGACGACACGGAAGGACAACTCTGATGTCGCACACGGAATCGGTCACGGCCGCTGTCTCGATCGACGCGCTGCTGCGTGACCCCGAGGACGAGCGCAGGCGTGACCCGGCGACGTTGCTCGCCGCTTTCACCACCCAGCTCCGCCACGACCCCGACGCGATCGCGGTGCGTGACGGCGCGACCGAGCTCAGTTACGGCGAGCTCGGCGAGCGGGTCGACGCGCTGGCGGCCTGCCTGGCCGCCCGCGGCGTCGGACCGGAAACCACCGTCGCGGTGTCGCTGCCGCGCTCGGCCGAGCTGGTCGTCGCCGTGCACGCGGTGATCGCCGCGGGCGGCGCGTTCGTCCTGCTCGACCCGGACGCACCCGCCGACGTGCGGCAGCGCACGGTGTCGCTGGCCGCGCCCGTGCTGATGATCACCGCGCCGGGCACACCCCATCCGAACGGTGTCCCGACGCTGGCGATCGATACCGAACCCGTCGGTGACATCGCGGCCGACGAGCTACCGGGGCCGGGCGCGGACAACCCCGCCTACCTCGTGGTCGATGTGGCCGCCGCGAGCGCGGTCGTCATCGGACATCGTGCCGCACAAGCAAATTCGGTGTGGCGGCAGCGGCTCTGCGGCGTCGGCCCCGGAGACGCCGTCCTCTGGCACGCGCCGCTGACCGGTCAGGCGACGGTGGGGGAGCTGCTGCTCGCCCTGCAGACCGGCGCCACCGTCGTCCTCCCGACGAGCGACTCCCTGGCCCGCTCGATCTCCGAGACCGGTGTCACCGCGGCCTGTTTCGATCCCGATCAGCTCGCCGCGCTCGCCGCACTGCCCGATGCCGAGGAGCGCCTCGATTCCCTGCGCATCGTGCTCAGCTGCGGCGCGCCGCTGCCCGCCAAGACCGCCGCCGCCCTGCGTGCCGTGAGCGGCGCGACCCTGTGGCACGTCTACGGCAGGCCCGAGACCGCGGGCGAGGTCGTGGCCCACGAGGTCACCGGCGCCGACCTCGAGGTGGTGCCGCTCGGCTCGGCCGCCGACGACGTCGAACTGCTGATCCTCGACGAGCACCTGTGCCCGGTCCCCGACGGTGAAGTCGGCGAACTCTACGTCTCCGGTGTGCAACTGGCGCGCGGCTACCTCGGCAGGCAGGCCACCGCGGCCACCTTCCTGGCCAACCCGATCGGCCCGGTCGACGACCGGATGTTCGCCACCGGCGACCTCGTGCGCCGCAGGCCGCCGGGCGACGGCTGGACCGCGGAACTCGAGTTCGTCGGCCGCGTCGACGACCGCGACCAGCCCGCGACGGACACACCGCGCCTGGGCGGGCTCCCCGGCGAACTGCTGCTCGACGAGTTCGAAGCGCAGGCCGCCGCGACCCCTTTCGACCCGGCGGTCGTGTACACCCCGAGCACGGGTGACCCGGCCTCGATCATCACCTACGGCGACCTGGACCGGCGCACCAATCAGCTGGCCCGGCACCTGACCGCGCTCGGCATCGGGTCGGAATCGGCCGTGCTCGTCGATGTTCCGCGCTCGGTGGAGTTGATCGTCGCGATGTACGCCGTCCTCAAGGCGGGCGGAGCCGTCGTACCCGTCGCGACGGCCGTCTTACCGCCGGTCGCGAACCCCGCACTGGTGCTGACCGTGCGCGACCGCGATCACGTGGCGCTGTACGACATTCCGGCCGTCGTCATCGACGAGGTGCCGCTGGCCGCCTACTCCGACGAACCGATCACCCGCGCCGAACGCCGCGCGCCGGTGCTGCCGGAGCATCCCGCGTTCGTGCTGTACCCGCACGGCGCGACCCAGGGCATCACGATCAGCCACATCGCCGCGGTGCACCGGCTGACCGGCATCCAGGGCCGCCATGCCTTCGCCAACCGCGACGTCTACCTGCATCAGGCCGCCATCGGTGAGGTCACCGAATGGCACGGCTATGTGCTGCCGTTGCGGGTCGGCGCGACCGTCGTCCTCACCGAACCACCCGATCCGGTGCGGTTAGCCGGCCTGGTCGCCGACTACGGCGTGACCGCGGCCGACTTCACCCCGCAGCGCCTGGCCGCCTTCACCGAGCACGTCCACCGGGCAGGCCTGCGCGCCGAGATCGCCTCGCTGCGCAGCGTCGTCGTTCTCGGTGCGCCGCTCACCGCGGCCGAGGTCCGTGCCTTCGGCGCGGTGACGGGCGCCCGGCTGCACCACGACTACGGCCGGGCCGAGGCCACCGTCACCCTCACCTATCCGGCCGCGCCGCGCACCGACACCCCCGAGCCACCCGCCGTGCGGGTCCGCGAATGGAACCGCCGCGTCTACGTGCTCGACCGGCGCCTGCGGCCCACCAGCCCCGGCGTCGCGGGCGAGCTGTACCTGTCCGGCGCGCAACTGGCCCGCGGTTATCGAGACGACCCGGTGGCCACCGCCGATCGTTTCGTGTCCAACCCGTTCGGGATCCCCGGCGAACGCATGTTCCGCACCGGTGAGCTGGCGCGCTGGGAAATCGACGGCACCACAGCGGCATTGGTTCGACTCGGTACCGCCGACTCACTGAAATCGTCCGCACTGGAATCGATCCTGGGTCGCGGTGCGAGCATGCGCGCCCGGATCGGCGCCGGGATCGGCGCGCGGATCGCCGAATTGTCCCGCAGGCACGCGGTCCCGCCGTTCGCGGTGGTCCGGGCCGCGATGACGGTCATGCTCGCCTGGCAGGCAGGAACCGCCGTCGCCGGCGCCACCACCCTCTCCGAAATCCTCTGCGCCGAACCAGATCCCGTGGTCGCCTCGGCCACCGCCGCCACCAGCGAATCGTGCGCGGTCACCGGCCCGCTGGGCGAGGTGACACTGAGCTACCTCGACACCGGCACGTTCGACGTCCCCGGCCTCGAACTCACCGCGATGCGCTTCGACGGCTCGACCGTGGCCGACGGCGTGCACTTCATCGTCTCCGCCAGCGCCGACCCCGACGGCAACCTCGGCCTCGAAATCGAATACAGCACCGACCGTTTCGACGACCACACCGCCGCCGCCCTGCTGCGCCGCTTCTCCCGCGCACTCGGCCTGCTCACCGCCGACCCCGACGCTCCGAGCGACTCCTTCGACCTCAGCACCCCCGCCGAAAGGAAAATCTGATGAGCAACCCGTTCGACGACGAGAACGCCCAGTTCTACGTCCTGGTCAACGCCGAAGGCGAACATTCCCTCTGGCCCACCTTCGCCGCCGTCCCCGGCGGCTGGACCGTCGCCTTCGGCGCCGCCACCCGCACCTCCTGCCTCCACTACGTCGAAGCCCACTGGCTCGACATGCGCCCCAACTCCCTCATCGCCGCCATGGCCAACGAGAGCTGACCTTCCGTCATCGGCGGCGACGCATGGCTAGGATCGGGAGGTGACCGTCAGCCACCCGCAGTCCGCGCCGATTTCCTGGGAAGAGTTCCTCGGACTCGACGAGGAACTGCGCCGTGACATGGAGCTGGTCGACGGCTATCTGGTCCCGCGCGAGCAGCGCAGCCGCAACCATCAGAAGATCGGCACCCGGCTGGCGAATGCGCTGGAACGGGCCGCGGTCGCCGAAATGCGCCGTGATGGTGGGGGATCGTGCTTCGAGACGAACACCGAGGTGGATGTCCTGCTGTGGGAGGTGCCGCCGACTGTCCGTAAACCGGACGCGATTGTGCACCGCTGCCTGCCCGAATACGAGCAGTTGACCGCAGCGGATTGTTTGATCGCGGTCGAGGTGCTGTCGACCTGGTCGGCTCGTCGTGACCGGGTGCACAAGATGAGCGACTACGCCGATGCGGGGATCCCGCACTATTGGCTGGTGAGTTTCGACAAGGTTGGTGCGCTGACGATCGAACGGTATGCGCTCTCCGCCGCGACGGGGCCCTACACCCATATCGGGACAGTGCATCGGGATATGGGACCGGTCGCGGTCAGTGTGTCGGACCCGTTCCCCATCGAGCTGGGTTGGCGCGAGTTGGAGATCACGCCACCGGAGTAGGCGGGCCGGCGAATCATGGGGGAATCGGCTCAATCGGCGGGGGTCATCGGTGGCGGTTGCCAGGTGCCGTCGATGGCTGCTTCTTTCGGGGCGTAGAGGCGCAGGGTGAGGGAGAAGTCGCCGGTGGGCGTGATGGGGAGCCAGTGTCCGTCAGGGACGCGGGGGCGTGGGTCCTCGTATTGGAGGGCGATCTCGATCGAGCCGTCGGGTGCGGCGACGGGTGGGGGGATGTGTCCTACGGAGTAGATCTCGTACGGGTTGGGGATCAGGAAGCCCTGCGAGTCGTAGGCGGTGATGGAGGCGAAGGCCGATACCGGCGGCCATTGGTCGCGGGCGAAGCGGATGCGATAGCGCAGGGGGCGGCCCTGGTCGTCGGTCGCGGGCGCGGACCGGAGCGTCGCGTAGAGGACGTCGCGGGTCGGGGCAAGGCCGGGGGAGCGCATGGCGACGGACGCGCGGCGCAGGTAGTCGGTGCCGAAGGAGCCAGGGTGGATCGGAATCTCCCAGCCGTTGACGTGCCGGGCGTCCGGGTCTAGCCAGTCGGCGATCCGGCGGTTTGCCTGGCGCACGGCCTCGTCGAGCACGGCGGCGGGCTGACCCTCGACGGTGCCACCCGGCCGCACCCCGATCACGGCGAGCTCCCGCATCAGTGGGGCGTCGTCGGGGGGCCGCGGGGTGGGGAGCGAGTGACGGCCCCCGCGCGCGAGGGGTGG
>NZ_JBHXMY010000022.1:0-25194 GCF_042720195.1 Nocardia sp. NPDC058497
CAGAGATTGTGGCGCGCGGGGGACCCCCGCCCGCCGCGGCCCCCACCCCCCCCCCCCCACTCGGGCCCCCGGGGGGTTGTGGGGGGGACCCCCCCGGGGTTACCCCCGTTGTGCGGTAACCGATTACGCGGTCGGCTCGAAGGCCTCGGCGATGATCTCGGCCTGTTCCACGGCGTGGACCTTCGACGAACCCGAGGACGGGGCCGACATGGCGCGGCGGGAGATGCGGCGCAGCTTGCCCAGGCGGTCGGGGAGGACCTCGGGGAGGTTGAGGCCGAAGAACGGCCAGGCGCCCTGGTTGGCCGGCTCCTCCTGAACCCAGGCGATGTCGGTCGCGTTGGGGTACTTGGCCAGTGCCTCGTTGAGGCGGTACGTCGGGATCGGGTAGAGCTGCTCGACCCGGACGATGGCCACGTCCTCGCGCTTCTGCTTGGCCTTCTCGGCGGCCAGCTCGTAGTAGAGCTTGCCCGAGGTCAGCAGGATGCGCTTGACCTTGGTGGTGTCGCCGATGCCCTGCTCGTAGGTGGGCTCGTCGAACACCGAGCGGAACTTCGACTCGGTGAAGTCCTTGATGTCGGAGACCACGGCCTTGTTGCGCAGCATCGACTTCGGGGTGAAGACGATCAGCGGGCGGCGGATGCCGTCCAGTGCGTGGCGGCGCAGCAGGTGGAAGTAGTTCGCCGGCGTCGACGGGACCGCGACGGTCATCGAACCCTCGGCGCACAGCTGCAGGAAGCGCTCGATGCGACCCGAGGTGTGGTCGGGACCCTGGCCCTCGTGGCCGTGCGGCAGCAGCAGCACGACGTCGGAGAGCTGGCCCCACTTGGCCTCACCGGAGGAGATGAACTCGTCGATGATCGACTGCGCGCCGTTGACGAAGTCACCGAACTGCGCCTCCCACAGGACCAGCGCGTTCGGGTTACCCAGCGAGTAGCCGTATTCGAAGCCCACCGCCGCGAACTCGCTCAGCGCCGAGTCGTGCACCGCGAACCAGCCCGGCTTCTCCGAGCCGATGTTGTGCAGCGGGGTGTACTCGTCGGCGTTGAGGCGGTCGATGATGACCGCGTGGCGCTGGGTGAACGTGCCGCGGCGCGAGTCCTGACCGGTCAGGCGCACATCGTGGCCCTGGTCGATCAGCGAACCGAAGGCGAGCAGCTCGGCGAAGGCCCAGTCGACCTTGCCCTCGTAGGCCATCTCGCGGCGCTTCTCCAGCACCGGCTTGACGCGCGGGTGCACGTTGAAGCCGTCCGGCGGGGTGTTGAACGCGTCGCCGATGCGCTGCAGGACCGACTTGTCGACCGCGGTCTGCACGGTGGCAGGCACCTTCTGGTCGTCCTCGACGGACTCCGACGGCTCAGGGACGTACTTCTCCAGCTCGCGGACCTCGTTGAACACGCGCTCCAGCTGACCCTGGTAGTCGCGCAGCGCGTCCTCGGCCTCCTTCATGGAGATGTCGCCACGGCCGATCAGCGATTCGGTGTAGGCCTTGCGGACCGAACGCTTGGTGTCGATGACGTCGTACATCTCCGGCTGGGTCATCGAGGGGTCGTCGCCCTCGTTGTGCCCGCGGCGGCGGTAGCAGACGAGGTCGATGACGACGTCCTTGCGGAACTTCTGGCGGAAGTCGACCGCGAGGCGCGCGACCCAGTCGCAGGCCTCCGGGTCGTCACCGTTGACGTGGAAGATCGGCGCGCCGATGAACTTCGCGATGTCGGTGGAGTACTCGGTGGAGCGGCTGTTCTCCGGCGCGGTGGTGAAGCCGATCTGGTTGTTCACCACGATGTGGATGGTGCCGCCGACGCGGTAGCCGCGCAGGCCACCCAGGTTCAGCGTCTCGGCGACCACGCCCTGACCGGCGAACGCGGCGTCACCGTGGAGCATCAGCGGCATGACCGAGAAGCCCTCGGGGCCGTCGCCCTTGTTCAACAGGTCCTGCTTGGCGCGCACGAGGCCCTCGAGGACGGGGTCGACCGCCTCCAGGTGCGAGGGGTTCGCGGTGAGCGACACCTCGATCTCGTTGTCGCCGAACATCTGCAGGTAGTGGCCGTGCGCGCCGAGGTGGTACTTCACGTCGCCGGAGCCGTGGGTGGCCGCCGGGTTCATGTTGCCCTCGAACTCGCTGAAGATCTTCGAGTACGGCTTGCCGACGATGTTGGCCAGCACGTTGAGCCGACCACGGTGCGGCATGCCGATGACGACCTCGTCGAGCGAATGCTCGGCGCACTGGTCGATGGTGGCGTCCATCATCGAGATCACGGACTCGGCGCCCTCGAGCGAGAAGCGCTTCTGGCCGACGTACTTGGTCTGCAGGAAGGTCTCGAACGCCTCGGCGGCGTTGAGCCGGTTCAGGATGTACTTCTGCTGGGCGACCGTCGGCTTGACGTGCTTCTGCTCGACCCGGTCCTGGATCCACTTGAGCTGCTCGACGTCGAGGATGTGGGTGTACTCCACACCGACGTGGCGGCAGTAGGCGTCGCGCAGGATCGACAGCACATCGCGCAGCTTCATCCGCTCCTGGCCGTGGAAGCCCGCGACGTTGAAGGTGCGGTCGAGGTCCCACAGGGTGAGCCCGTGCTGGGTGACGTCGAGGTCGGGGTGGCTGCGGAACTTGTCCTTGACCAGGCGCAGGGGATCGGTGTCGGCCATCAGGTGACCGCGGTTGCGGTAGGCCGCGATCATCTCCAGCACGCGAGCGCTCTTGTCGACACCGCGCTCGCTCATGTCCTTGCGCCAGCGCACCGGCTCGTACGGCACGCCGAGGCCGTGGAAGATCTCGTCGTAGAACTCGTCGGAGATCAGCAGGTTGTGGATGGTGCGCAGGAAATCGCCCGACTCGGCACCCTGGATGATGCGGTGGTCGTAGGTCGAGGTCAGCGTCATCAGCTTGCCGACGCCGATGTCGGCGATGCGCTCGTCGCTCATGCCCTGGAACTCGGCCGGGTACTCCATGGCGCCCGCACCGATGATCGCGCCCTGGCCCGGCATGAGGCGCGGCACCGAGTGGACGGTGCCGATGGTGCCCGGGTTGGTCAGCGAGATGGTGACGCCGGAGAAGTCGTCGGCGCCGAGCTTGCCCTCGCGGGCGCGGCGGACGATGTCCTCGTAGGCGGAGTGGAACTGACCGAAGCTCATCTCCTCGGTTTCCTTGATGGCCGCGACCACCAGCGAACGGTTGCCGTCCTTGCCCGCGAGGTCGATCGCCAGGCCCAGGTTGGTGTGCGCGGGGGTGACCGCGTTGGGCTTGCCGTCGATCTCGGCGAAGTGGCGGTTCATGTTCGGGAACGCCTTGATCGCCTGGACGATCGCGTAACCCAGCAGGTGGGTGAACGAGATCTTGCCGCCGCGGGTGCGGGCCAGATGGTTGTTGATCACCAGGCGGTTGTCGATCATCAGCTTGGCCGGGATCGCGCGCACCGAGGTGGCGGTGGGGATCGTCAGCGAGGCCGACATGTTCTTCGCGATGGCGGCGGCGGGGCCGCGCAGCACCTTGGACTCGTCGGCGACAGCGGCGGCCTTGGGCGCGGCGGCCGGTGCGTTGGAGACCGGGGCCGGTGTGGTCTGCGGCGCGCGCACGGTGGCGGGCGCGGGCTTGGCGGCGGGCGCCGGCGCCGGAGCGGGCTTGGGAGCCGCGGCGGCAGGCGCGGGAGCCGGTGCCGGAGCAGCGGCGGGAGCCGAAGCCTGGCTGTTACCGGATTCGGTGGCCTCCGGTGTGTAATCCGCGAGGAACTCGTGCCAACTCGCGTCGACCGAGGATGGGTCCTGTTTGAACTTCTGATACATCTCGTCGACTAGCCACTGGTTCTGTCCGAACTGGGAAGTTGAGCTGCTCACAGCTGGTGTTCGCCTCATTTCGTTCTTCGCGCTGCGACGTTTGTGACGTGCCCGGCAGGGGTATCAGCGGATGGCTGCCGATGCGCCCTCACCGAGCATATGCCCAGCGGCATACCCGTGTTGCTACTGACCCGATCTCCTCGACTACGACCGGTCACGCGCCGACAGTATTCCCTCGGCTTCGGCGCCCGCCGCCCAGAGTCGCGCGTAACGTCCGCCCCGGGCCAGCAGCCCCTGATGCGACCCGAATTCCACGACCCGGCCCTGCTCGACCACGCCGATCAGGTCGGCGCGCGCCGCGGTGGCCAGCCGGTGCGCGACCACGACGGTGGTCCGGCCCCGCGCCAGCGATCGGCTCGCTACCAGTACCGATGCCTCGGTGTCCGGGTCGAGGGTGGAGGTGGCCTCGTCGAGCAGGAGCAGATCGGGGTCGACCAGTTCGGCGCGGGCCAGCGCGATCAGCTGACGCTGTCCGGCGGACAATCCACGGCCTCTTTCACCGACCGGTTGGTTCATTTTTCGGGGCAATCCGGCGATCATTTCCGCCGCGCCGACCTTCTCGGCCGCGGTGCTGATGTCCACCGCTGTGGCGAAAGGTTGCCCGAATGCAATGTTGCTCGCGACGTCGCCGGTGAACAGGTGAGCTTCCTGGGGCACAATTCCCAGCCGCGTCCGGTAGTCGGTGAGCACAAATTTACGTAAATCGACGCCGTCGACGCGGATCGAGCCCGCGGCGGGGTCGTCCGGGAGGTCGTAGAGACGGGCCAGCAGCTTCACGATCGTCGATTTGCCCGCGCCGGTCGCGCCGACGAGCGCGAGTGTGGACCCGGCCGGGACGGTGAAGGAGACGCCGTCGAGGGCGGGGTTGTTGGCGCCGGGGTAGCGGAAGTGCACGTCGTCGAAGATGATCTCGCCGTTGAGCCGATCGATAGTCAGCGCGTCCGGCGGATCGGCGGCGATCGAGGACTCGGTGCGCAGCAGGTCACCGATGCGGCGCAGGCCGACCCTGGCCTGCTGGTAGCCGTCGAACACCTGCGAGAGCTCCTGGATCGGGGCGAACAGCAGGCCGAGGTAGAGCACGAAGGCGACCAGGGTGCCGGTGGTCGTCCGTCCGTCGGCCACCGCGTTCGCGCCGAGGTAGACCACCACGGCCAGGGCGAGGTCGGCCCAGGCCAAGCCGAAGGAGAAGTAGGCCGCGATGGCGCGCTGGGCGCGCATGCGCGCGTCGCGATAGCGGTGGGAGTACTCGGTGAAGCGGCGGGCCGCGGTCGGCTCGTTGCGCGCGGCCTGCACCGCGCGCAGGCCCGCGATGTTCTCCTGGAAGTCGGCGTTGACCGCGGACACCCGCTCGCGGGAGACGCTGTAGGCGACCGAGGAGACCCGGCGGAACGCCAGCGTGGCCAGCAGCATCGGCGGCACGGTGGCCAGCACGATCAGCGCGAGCCCGGCATCGATGAAGACCAGGCCGACGGCGACGCCGATCAGGGTGATCAGCCCGACCAGGCCGGTCGCGACGCCGGTCTGCAGGAATGTCGAGAGCGCGTCGACGTCGGTGGTCATCCTGGTCATGATCCGGCCGGACAGCTCGCGCTCGTAGAAATCCAGGCCGAGTCGCTGCAACTGCGCGTAGCTGCGCACCCGCAGCCCGAACAGCACGCGTTCGCCGGTGCGCGCGGTGAGCACGGTGACCGCGACGCCGACCAGCAGTCCGGCCAGCACCAGCCCGATCCCGATCGCGCCCGCGATCGCCAGCGCGGTGCCGTCGCCCGCGGTCACGCCGGTGTCGATGGCGTAGCGGACCAGCGGCGGGAAGGCGACGCCGATCAGTGCGTCGGCGATCAGCAGCAGCATGACCGCGGCCACCAGGCCGCGCACCGGGCGCAGCAGGGCGCGCAGGCCGAAGTCGGGTTGGGGAGCGCGCAGGTCACCGGGCAGGCCGGGTTCCTCGGTGGCCGGTGGCAGTGCGTCGACGGCGGCGCGTAGTTCGGGGGTCTCGCTGAGATCGGCCGAGGCGGCCGACATCGAGCGTGGCCTGCCGCCGTCGGGGAGGCGTTTGGTGAGCGAGGTCGCCGCGGGCACCGCCGAACCGGTGGGCGCGGGCAGCCGGATGACGCGATCGGCCTGGGCCAGCGTGGACTCGCGGTGGGCCAGGATCAGCGTCGTCCGTCCGCCCGGATCGGGCAGCCTGCGGAAGATCTCGGCCTCGGTGACCGCGTCCACCGCCGAGGTCGCGTCGTCGAGCACCAGCACGCGCGGGCGGGTGAGCAGTGCTCTGGCCAGGGCGATGCGCTGGCGCTGGCCGCCGGACAGGGTGAGGCCGCGTTCGCCGATGACGGTGTCGTAGCCGTCGGGCAGTGCGGCGATGAACTCGTCCGCGGCGGCGGCGGTCGCGGCGGCCTCGATCTCGGCGTCGGTGGCCTCGGGACGGCCGAGGGCGATATTGGCGGCGATGGTGTCGGAGAACAGGAACGGATCGTCGAAGACCACCCCGAGCGCGCCGCGCAGGTCCTCGGCGCGCAGGTCGGCCAGGTCGGCGGTGGTGCCGTCGGCGCCGACCAGGCTGATCCGGCCCGCGTCGGGTGCGTAGAAACGGGGCAGCAGCAGCGACAGTGTCGACTTGCCCGAGCCGGCGGGACCGATGATCGCGACCGTCTCCCCGGGGCGCACGGTCAGATCGAGGTTCTGCAGCACCGGCTGATCGGCCTCGAAACCGAAACTCACCGCGTCGAATTCGATGCCGAGCGGGCCGGGCGGCACCGTGACCGGCTGTTCGGGATCGACCAGCACGGGCGCGGCGTCGATCACCTGGAAGACCCGGTCGACGGCGGCCTTGGTGAGCTGACCCATGATCACCACCGAGGTGATCGTGCGCGCCGAGGACGTCATCGTGGCCAGGTAGGCGGTGAACGCGAGGAAGGTGCCGACGCCGATCGCGCCGTGACTGGCCAGCACACCGCCGACGATGATCACCGCGACCAGCCCGGCCTGCGGCAGCGCCGAGACGACCGGCGCGAACCTGGCATTGATCCTGGCGGCGCGCAGCCGCTCGGCGAACAGGCGGCGGCCTTGGTCCTCGAGCACGTCGACCATCCGGGCTTCCTGCCCGAACCCCTTCACCACCCGCACCCCGGTGACGGTCTGCTCGACGTGTTCGGCGAGGTCGGCGGCGCGCTGCTGGGCCGACCAGGTCGCCGCGTACAGGCGCGGCCGCAATCGCAGCACGACCACCGCCATCGCGGGCGCGACCAGCAGGGCGGCCAGCGCCAGCGGCGGGCTCAGCCACACCATCACCACCGCCGACAGCACGAACTGCAGCACAGCCAGCCCCGACCACGGCACCATCGCCAGCAGCCCCTGCACCAGCTGTAGATCGGTGATCGACCGGGAGACCACCTGTCCGGTGCGGATCGCGTCCTGGCCGGCGCCGTCGAGCCGTTGCAGCGCGGCGAGCAGCGAGACCCGCAAGCTGTGCTGCACTTCCAGCGACAGCTTGCCCGCCCAGAGCCTGCGCGCGAAGGTGACGAAGAACCGGCCGACCGCCAGCAGCGCGAGCAGCGCGGCCGCGGTGCCGATGACGGTGGTGTCGCCCGCGACGGCGGCGTCGACGGCGCGTTTGGTCGCCAGCGGCGCGGCGATCGACACCGCCGCACCGGCCAGCACCGAGACGGTGATGCCCGCGAGCAGGCGGGGGTGCTGCAGGCTCAGGTGCCAGAGTCTGCGGATCCAGCCGGGTTCGGTGGCGGCCACCGGCGCTACAGGTCGCGGGTGCGCAGGTCCCACCAGCCCGCGGCGCCGATCGCGCCGGTCCACAGCAGGAGCACCACCAGGGCGGCCGGTGTCGGCGCGAAGACCTCGGCCTCCTGGAACGAACCGGCGCTCACCCCGGCCACGGTCGTGGAGACGGGCAGGATGGCCGCGAAGCCACCGGCCCCGAAGGCCTTGGCCACCACCCAGATCAGCGGCTCGAGCACGAAAGCCCAGCCGAGCACCAGCCAGACCGCCCCGCTGACCGTGCGCAGCAGCAGCCCGATGCCCGCCCCGATCACCGCCCAGCACAGGGCGACCAGCAGGCCGGCGCCGAGCACCTCGATCAGCTGCCAGCCCAGCTCGAACTTGCCGCGTCCGGCGGCCAGCAGCATCAGGAGACTCACCAGTTCGGCGGCCAGCGCCACGGCGACGGCGAACGCGGCCGTCGTGGCGTATTTCGCGGTGGCCAGCCGATCGCGGTCGGGCGCGAACAGCACCGTCAGCGCCATGGTCTTGCGCCGGTACTCACCGCCGGTCGCGGCGACGCCGAGCAGCGCGGCCACCACGAACACCGCGATCATCCCGAGATAGAGCCCGATCGTGGCGGCGCCGGTGGCGGGCTGACCCTTCGGATCGGCGGGCCCGGACATGAGCGCGGTGATCAGCGTCGCGACCAGCGCCAGCACGACGGGCGCGCCGAGCAGCAAGCGGGCCGGGCGCACCGCGACGACCTTGCGCGCCTCGGATTCGATGCCGGGCAGGAGATCGGCGGGCAGCACAGAGGTCATCGTGGCATCCCATACGAGGTCGGCGCCGGGGCGAACGCGGCGGGATTCGCCGCCTGCACGGGCGGGGAGTGCCGGTGCCTGCGCGGTTTGGTCAGCGAGGCGAGCACCCGGTCGGGGTGGATCGGATCGGTGACGATGCTGCCGATCCGCACCTGCGCGGCCTCGGCGACCGAGCGGATGGTCGACTCACTCGCCTCGGCCACCGCCAGCCGTCCGTCGGGCCGCATCACCGCGTCGGTGAAGCCCTGCGCGGCCAGGGCGGTGGCCAGCGCGATCGAGGGCGAGGCGGCCACGACCAGCCGGTCGGGATGCCCGCGCCGCAGCTTGGCCGGCGTGCCCTGCCAGACGACCGCGCCCTCGCTCAGCACGACCAGCTGATCGGCCGTCGACACCACGTCGGCGAGTTTGTCCGAGCTCACCAGCACGGTGCCGCCGCGCCCGACATGGCGGCGCAGCAGTTCGTGCAGCCAGCCACGTTCGTAGCCGTCGGCGCCGGTGAACGGGTTGTCGAGCACGAGCAACGGAGGATCGGCCAGCAGCGCGGTCGCCAGCGCCAGCCGGGTCTGCTGACCCGGATGTAGTTGGGCGACAACGGTATCGGCGATGGAGGCGAGCCCGGTCTCCTCGAGCACCGCGTCGACGCGCCGCCGCCGCGCTCCGGCGAGCGGCGCGTAGCAGCGCAGATGATCGCGGACCGTGCGCGCCGGATGCAGGCCGCGCGGGCTCAGCACCGCGCCGACCGAACCCGGACCGGTGCCCGGCACGTCGATGTCGACGCTGCCGGTGGTCGGCTGCCGCAGACCGAGCACGATCCGCAGCACCGTCGACTTGCCGGCGCCGGTGGGCCCGACGAGCGCGGTGATCGCACCGGCCTGCACCGCGAAGTCGATGTCGTGCACGGCGCTGACCAGGTCGAACTGTTTGCCGACGCCGCGCACCCGCACAGCGTCGCCGGGCCGCGCGCTCACCGCTTCTTCGCCGGCGCGGCGTTCTTCGCCGGCGTGGCGTCGATGGCGGGCAGCGGATCGGCGTCGATGACGCGGTGCAGCGGGGTCGGCCAGAACGTGGGGGCCGGCCCGAAAGCCTTGCGCGCGTTGTCGATCGTCACCTTGCCCAGCGCCCGGTTGCCCGCACCGCCGATGGCGGCGCCGATGCCCGCGGGCAGGATCTTGCCCGCCATCAGCGCCGCGCGCTTGGTGATGAACCGCTTGATGAACTGCTGCAGCAGCTTGTTGTTGATGGCCGAGATCCCGGGCACTTTGTTCGCGACCATGCCCGCCCAGTTCTTGGACGAGGTGCCAAGCCCCTTCTGCACGATCGCCATGCCGGTGTCGCCGAGCACGACCGCGAGCACCATCGCGCGTCGCGCTTCTTTGTCCTCGGGCTCGATGCCGTGGACGTAGGCCTCGGCGAGGGTGAACAGGGCCGAGGCCTCCATGAAGAACGCGGTCTCCGCGCTGATGGCGCCGAGCGCGGCCAGGGTGCCGATCCCTGGCACCGCCGCGGTCGCGCCGACCGCCGCGCCGCTGCCGGTGACGGCGAGCAGATACTGCTTCTCCAGCCGTTCCACGATCTGGGCGGGGCTCTCACCGGGATGACGTTCACGTAGGAATTCGACGTAGCGACGCACGGCGGGCGCCTGCAGTTTCGAACCGGTGTCGAGTACGTCGACCACGGCCTTTTCGATCGCTTTGCTGAACACGGCGTCGTCCTCCTCTTCGCCCCGACGAAACGAACTGTAGGGCACCGCGGTCCCCGACAGCTCATCATGCCAACGAGCACCGACACCCCGCTGGTTCCACGATGTGGGCGCGATCTCCGCCCCGGTAGGCACTGTCCCCGAGCCGACGCTGGTTCTACGCTGACCGGATGAGTGCAACGCAGCCGACCCGATTGACGCGCGAGTTCACCGAAGCCGGTGCCGAGATCGCGACGATCACCCTCGCCCACCCGCCGCTGAACCTCTTCGACCGCGAGCTCATGAACTCGCTGATCGCCGATATCGCCGCCGTCAGCGCGCAGCCGCCGCGTGCGGTGCTGCTCCGGGCCGAGGGCAAGGTCGTCTCGGGCGGCGTCGACGTCAACGTCTTCGACGGGCTCAGTGCCGAGGAGGGCGCGCAGCTGTGGCGTGACCTGTTCGCCCAGATCATCCACCCGCTCGAGGCGCTGCCGTGCCCGGTGGTGTTCGCCGCGCACGGGCTCACCCTCACCGCGGCCTTCGAGATCTCGCTGGCCTGCGACATCATCCTGGCCGCGCCGAAGGCGAAGTTCGGGCTGGTGGAGACGGTCGTGGGCCTGACGCCGTCGATGGGCGGCCCGCAGCGACTGGCCGAGCGTGCCGGTTCGGGTCGCGCCCGCGAATTCGTGATGACCGGCGACCTCTACGACGCCGCCACGATGGCGCAGTGGGGCGTGGTCAACGCGATCCACGAGGATCTCGACACCGCCGCCCGCGCCCTGGTCACCCGCCTGGCCGACGGCCCGACCCGCGCGCACGCCGCGACCAAGCAGATCATCGAGGCGTGGCGTTCCGGCGGTGTGGCACACGCGGATTCGGTGACGCCGAAGGTCTCGGGCGAGCTGTTCGCCTCCGACGACCTGCGGGGCGCCGTGCGCAGTTTCCTCGAGGTCGGACCCGGCAAGGCGACCTATCGCGGCGAATGACCGCGCCGACTGCCTGACAACGCTGTGATCCACGTCATATAGTCACAGGTGCGGTGCTGCATCGACGTACGTGGAGGTCCGGATGGGTCAGAGCGAGCACGAACCGGGCGCGACCATCATCGAGTTCCCCGCCAAGGGTGCGGCCGGGCGGCTGACCAGGGGCTCCGACGGCGTCCTTCGCTACGGAGATCTCAGCCCGGCCCTCACCGAGCTGCTCGACCTGCGGGTGCACTCGTTCACCGGCAGGGAGGCGATCGTCGAGGTCGGCGGGCCGCGCCTGACCTACCGCGAACTGTGGCACAGCGCCTCGCGCATCGCGGGTGGCCTGCAGGACCACGGCATCGGCTACGGCGACCGCGTCGCGGTGCACATGCCGACGAGCGCGCGCTGGGTGCAGGCCTTCCTCGGCGCGCTGCTCTCCGGCGCGGTGCCGGTTCTGGTACCCGACTCACTGCCCGCCGCGATCGCGCAACGGGTGATCGCCGACAGCCGCGCCGATTTCGTGCTCGGCCCCGACGGCCCGCTGCCCGACAGCGCCGCCTACATCGACGACGGTGCGGCACTGGATGATCCGGCACTGCTCTGCTACACCGGCACCGCCGCCAGGCGGCCCGTGCCCACCGGTGTCGAGCTGACCAACGAGAACCTGCTCTCGGCGGTGTCCTCGGTGATCGGCGCGCTCGACCTGTCCGTCGACGGCATGCGCAACCTGGTGCTGTTGCCGCTGGCCCACGCCAGCGGCTGCGTCGACCAGCTGCTGCCCACCTTCGCCGTCGGCGGCACGGTGGTGCTCGCGCCCGGCGCGCGCGACCTGGCCGACGTGCTCGAGACCGAGCGGATCGACACGGTCTCGGCCACGCCGCGCATCTTCACCGGACTCCTGCCCGAACTCACCGCGCGCCAGTCCGGCGCGGGCGTGCGGCGGATCAGCAAGGCCTGTCACCGGTCCGAACGCGCCGCCGCCGCGGCCCCGGCCACGCTCACCGCGGCGCTGCGCGGGCTGTTCCCCGCGGCCAGGCAGTGGTCGGTCTGGGGCGCCACCGAGACCAGCGGCATCGGCCTGATGGTCGACGACACCGACCTCGCCGAATCCGAGTCCACCCTCGGATTCGCTTTCGGCGGCACGGAATTGGCGTTGTACGGACCGCAGGCGAGCGCGGGCCGCGGCGAATTGCTGTGCCGCGGACCGAATGTCAGCAGGCGCTACTGGAACGACCCCGACGCCTCGATGGTCCGGTTCAGCGGAACCTGGTTCCACACCGGCAATCTGGTGAGTATCGAGGCCGACGGCCTGGTCCGCGCGGTGCTGCCGGTGCGGCAGCGCCGGGTCAGCGGACTCTAGCTCGCGTTCAAGCGGGTGCGCAGCGCCTCGCGCAGCGGGCCGGTGAGCCCGATCGCGCTGAGGTAGCCCTCGGTGCCGCCGTAGGTCTCGCGCACCGAGACGTCGGCGGTGCGCAGGTACTCCTCGCGCACGCCGAGCAGGTCGATCGACAGCGCCCCGTCCGTGGCGATCTTCGGCTCCAGCATCATCCGCAGTGGTTCGACGGCGGCATTGCTGGCGAGGTAGTCGGCGTAGACGTCGTCCTCGGTGACGCCGACCGCGCGCAGCACGGTCGCGACCGCCCAGCCGGTGCGGTCCTTGCCCGCCGCGCAGTGCACCAGCGCTGCGCCGTCGCCCTCGGCTACCGAGGTGGCCAGGCGGATGATCGCCCCGTGCGCCTCCGGCATCACCGGGAACAGCCGGTAGACCTCGATCATGTGCGCCCGCGCCGAGGTCTGCTGCGCCTCGTGCGGCGGCGCCTCGCCCATCCTGGAGTCGAACGGGGTGACGTGCAGGCGCACGCCGTCGGGCAGCGTGTCGTGGCCGATGTGGTCGATCTCGGCGAGGCCGCGCAGATCGTGCACGTCGGTGACGCGCAGCGCGCGCAGGGTGTCGTGGCCCTTCGCGTCGAGTCCGCTCAGCTGGGCCGAGCGCAGCAGCACCCCGGGTCGGGTCGTCGTACCGTCGGCGGTGCGCAGCCCGCCCACATCGCGGAAATTGAAGGTGCCGCTGATGGCGAACTGGTCGGCAGGAGGCGAAAGAGTCACTTGTCCAGGTTATCGACGCGACGCCAGGCTCCGCGATGGAGTTCGCGGATCCGACACGCACTGTGTGGCGTCCGTTCCGCGGGGTGCCACTGTGCTGTCGCCCACAGATACTCGGGGGCCGCCCGCGGCGACTTGTACACTCGACCAGGGGTCAGAAGAGGGCGTGGGGGTGCCGGATGCTGGGAATGCGAAGTAATTCAACCGTATGGTCGGTTTTACAAAAGGTCGCATTCGGATAACAAAACAATCTTTCAGTCTGAAAAGGGCGACTGAATCAGTTCGTGAATCCTGAAAACCTTCTAAGATCGAGCTCGCTGGATAGGTTGATCGCACCTGATCGATCTTCTCCACTTAGCTCGCATCGCCGCGGGCAGCGAAATTTGTTGCCGAGGAGTTGTCGTTGAGCGTCAGTCGTGAACTTACCGAAACATCCGTGCCACCTGCCGTATGCGTGGCCGTGGAACAAGCCGCCGCGGGCTGCGACGCCACCGGCATCCGGGCGCTGCGCATGCTGCTGCACGCGGGCATGAGCGCCTACTGGCCGTTGGTGAAGGCAACGCCCGCCCGCCAGGTAGAGGCCTACGAGACCGCGTTGCAGACGCTGCGGCAGCGGTGGTCGCCCTCGGGTGAGACCATCGGCGACCCGACCGCGGCCGCGCTGTTCCATCAGCTCGACGACGAGGCCGCGGCCTTCCTCGGCCTGTGCGCCGAGCGCTCGGGCACCCAGTGGCTCGAGCCGCTGGACTCGGTGGCCACCTACGTGGTCTCGGTCCTCTACGGCGCGGTGCTGCGCTGGCTCGCCGACGGCAACGACGAGACCACCCTCGTGGTGATCGACGACCTGGTCGGCTGCCTGACGCTCAAGGCTGTCGAAAGCTGACCCGCCCAGTGCTGGACGACTGACCAAATTGGTGGTTCAGTAGTCGAGTGACCCAGACGACATCGCTGCCCGGTCTGCACGCGGCGACCGCCGAGCTCGACCCGCCGCTGGCCGCCCTCGACCTGACCGCCCTCGACGCCAATGCCGCCGACCTGGTCCGCCGCGCGAACGGCGTCGCGGTCCGGGTCGCCAGCAAGTCGGTGCGCTGCCGCGCCGTGCTCGAACGCGTCCTCGGCACCGGCCTCACCGCCCACGGCGGTTTCGCCGGCATCATGGCCTACTCGCTGCGCGAGGCCATCTGGCTGACCCGCCTCGGCGCCCGCGACATCCTGCTCGGCTACCCGGTGACCGACCGGGCCGCGCTGGCCGAACTCGCCACCGACCCGCTGCTGCTCGGCTCGATCACCCTGATGATCGACGACGTCGCCCAGCTCGAACTCACCCGCGCCGCGCTCGGCACCGATCTGGTCCGCCCCCGCGTCTGCCTCGACGTCGACGCCGCCCTGCGGATCGGCCCGCTGCACCTGGGGACCCGCCGCTCGCCGGTGCGCACCCCCGACCAGGCCGCCGTGCTGGCCACCGAGGCGCGCAGGCGCGGGTTCGACGTGGTCGGCGTGATGACCTACGAGGCCCAGATCGCCGGGCTGCCCGACAGCAACCCCGCGGTGCGGGTGGTCAAGCGCCTGTCGGCCGTCGAGATCGGCCGCAGGCGCGGCCAGGTGCTCGACGCCGTGCGCATGGTGACCGGGCCGCTGGAGATCGTCAACAGCGGCGGCACCGGGTCGATCGAGGTGTCGATCACCGATCCCGATGTCACCGAGGTGACCGCCGGGTCCGGGCTGTACGTGCCGACCCTGTTCGACCACTACCGCTCGTTCACCCCGCGCCCCGCGCTGTTCTTCGCCACCCCGGTGCTGCGCAAGCCGGCCCCGACCATCGCCACCGTCTTCGCGGGCGGCTACATCGCCTCCGGTCCGGCGGGCCAGAGCCGGGTGCCGCTGCCGGTGTGGCCCGCCGGCCTGAAGCTGCTCGGTTCCGAAGGCGCGGGGGAGGTGCAGACCCCACTGGCCGGTGGCGCGGAACTCGAGATCGGCGATCGCGTGTGGTTCCGGCACGCCAAGGCGGGCGAGCTGTGCGAGCGCTTCGACCAGATCCACCTGGTCGACGAATCAGGTTCGCGGACAACGGTTCCGACCTACCGCGGCGAGGGGCAGTGCTTCGGCTGAGCGGGTCCTAGCTCAGCAGCTCGGTCACCTCGTCGTCGGCGAGCTGATGGAAGTCGATGTAGGCCATGCCGACGCCGCCGAGTTCGGCGGGCGTCCACAGGCAGACCAGCTCGTCGCACTCGCGCCGGACCCGGCGCGCGGCCTCGGGGGAGGACACCGGCATCGCGACCACCAGCTGCTCGGGATCCTGGGCCCGCGCGACCCGGCACGCGGCAACCACGGTCGCGCCGGTCGCCATGCCGTCGTCGACGATCACCACGGTGCGCCCGGTCATCGGGACCGGATCGCCGGTCCGCAGCGCGTGCTGCCTGCGGGCGAGCTCGATCCGTTCGTCCCGCTCGACCTCGTCGAACGCGTCCTGGGAGACCCCGCTGCGGTCGATGACATCCCGGTTCAGCACGAGCACACCACCCTCGCCGAGCGCCCCCATCGCCAGCTCCGGCTGCCAGGGCAGGCCCAGCTTGCGGACCAGCAGCACGTCCAGCTCACCGCCGACGACCGAGCACACGGCCGCGGCCACCGGGACACCGCCGCGCGGGAGCCCGAGCACCAGCGGATGCGAGTCCCGCAGGTGTTCCAGGGCCGTGCCGAGGACGCGGCCCGCCGCTGCACGATCCGGGTAGACCACGTCTCGAACGCTACTCCGCGACGGGCTCCGGCGATACGCGCTCGGTGATGGCGAAACGGCGCAGCGCCAGGCTCGGGTTGGCGGTGCGGACGCGGGCGATGTGGGCCGGGTCGATCGTCGCGGTGAGCACGCCCGGCTCGTCGCCGAGTTCGGCGAGGACGGCGCCGACCGGGTCGACGATCATCGACGCGCCCGCCCCGCGCGGCGCGCATTGATCGGCGGCCGCCACGTAGATCGTGTTCTCGATCGCGCGGGCGCGCAGCAGCGTCGTCCACTGGTCGACCTTCGCCGGGCCGGGAATCCACTGCGCGGGCAGCAGCAGCACGTGCGCGCCCGCCGCCGCGACACGCCGGCATCCCTCCGGGAAACGGAGATCGAAACAGGTCTGCATGCCGAATATCACACCGTCGATCGCGAAGGTGGCGGGCGCGACGAGCGGACCGGCCTCGACGACATCGGATTCCAGATGCCCGAACGCGTCGTAGAGATGCACTTTCCGGTACACCGCGACGCGCGCGCCGTCCGGTCCGTTGGCGACGAGCGTATTGCTGATCCTGGTCGCTCCCGGCGTCGGCTGCTCGACGACACCGGCCACCAGATACACCCCGAATTCCGCGGCGAGAGCACTGAGTCCGGTGGTGAACGGCCCGTCGAGCGGCTCCGCGATCGCCACCACCCGCTCGTCGAGCCGGGTCACCGCAAACATCGAGTATTCGGGTGCGAGCACCAGCCGGGCACCCGCCTCGGCGGCCGTGCGGACGTGCTCACGCAACGTCGCCAGATTGGCCGCCGGGTCGGTCTGGGGAGCGAATTGGACGACCGCGATCGGCACCTCGGCGGGCGCCGGTCCCTGATGCGCTGACCCGTTCTGCAGTTGCATAGGTCTCACCGTATTCACCCGGTGGCCGGGACAGCTACCGTCAGGCAGTAAACTGCTGGTCAATGAGTACCAATGAGGTCGACAGCGTTCCTGCCGACGACGACAGGCACGAAGAAGGCCCGACATTCGCCGATCTCGGGATCGATGACCGCGTCCTCGCGGCCATCGCCGACGTGGGCTACGAATCGCCGTCCCCGATCCAGGCGGCGACGATTCCCCCACTGCTGTCCGGCGCGGATGTGGTCGGCCTCGCCCAGACCGGCACCGGCAAGACCGCTGCCTTCGCGATCCCGATCCTGATGGGTCTGGACACCGCCCAGAAGAAGCCGAGCGCGCTGGTGCTCGCCCCCACGCGTGAGCTCGCCATCCAGGTCGCCGAGGCCTTCGGCAAGTACTCCTCGCACATCCCCGGGCTGCACGTGCTGCCGATCTACGGCGGGCAGAGCTACGGCGTGCAGCTGTCGGGCCTGCGCCGCGGCGCGCACGTCGTCGTCGGTACGCCCGGCCGCGTGATCGACCACCTGGAGAAGGGCACGCTGGATCTGACCCAGCTGCGCTACCTGGTGCTCGACGAGGCCGACGAGATGCTCAAGATGGGCTTCCAGGAAGACGTCGAGCGCATCCTGCGTGACACCCCGAACGACAAGCAGGTCGCGCTGTTCTCCGCGACCATGCCGGGCGCGATCCGCAAGATTTCCAAGCAGTACCTGAACGACCCGGTCGAGATCACGGTCAAGTCCAAGACCCAGACCAACACCAACATCACCCAGCGCTATGTGCAGGTCTCGCATCAGCGCAAGCTCGATGCCCTCACGCGCGTGCTCGAGGTCGAGGACTTCGAGGCGATGATCATCTTCGTGCGCACCAAGCAGGCCACCGAGGAGCTGGCCGAGAAGCTGCGCTCGCGTGGTTTCTCCGCCGCGGCGATCAACGGTGACATCGCGCAGAACCAGCGTGAGCGCACCATCGGCCAGCTGAAGTCGGGCGCGCTCGACATCCTGGTCGCCACCGACGTGGCCGCGCGTGGTCTCGACGTCGAGCGCATCTCGCACGTCGTCAACTACGACATCCCGCACGACACCGAGTCCTACGTGCACCGCATCGGCCGCACCGGCCGCGCCGGCCGCTCGGGTCAGGCGCTGCTGTTCGTCGCGCCGCGCGAGCGTCATCTGCTCAAGTCGATCGAGCGCGCCACCCGGCATCCGCTCACCGAGATGCAGCTGCCCAGCGTGGACGACGTCAACGCGACCCGTGTCTCGAAGTTCGGTGACGCGATCACCGAGAACCTGTCCTCGGACAATGTGGCGCTGTTCCGCAAGCTGATCGAGGACTACGAGGCCGAGCACAACACGCCCCTGGTCGACATCGCGGCGGCACTGGCCGTCGGCGGCTTCGACGGCGACAACTTCTTCATGGAGCCCGAGCCGGAGCCCGCGCCGCGTCGCGAGCGTGATCGGGACCGCGACCGGGACCGGGAGCGCGCCCCGCGCCGCTACGACGACGAGGACGGTGGCCGTCGTGCCCCGTCGTTCTCCCGGGACAGCGGCCAGGAGCTGGCGACCTACCGGATCAGCGTCGGCAAGCGGCACCGCGTGGTGCCCGGCGCGATCGTCGGCGCCATCGCCAACGAGGGCGGCCTGCGCCGCAGCGACTTCGGGCACATCAGCATCCGGCCCGATTACAGCCTCGTCGAGCTGCCCGCCGACCTGCCGAACGAAACGCTGGAAGCGTTGCGCCGCACCAGGATCAGCGGTGTGCTGATCCAGCTGCAGCCCGATCAGGGCCCGCCCGCCCAGCGGCTGAACTCGCGTGGCCCGCGCCGCGATCGCGAGGCGCGTCCGCGGACCGAACGGCGCAAGCCGAGGTTCTGACGCCGGGCGCCTTCGCGGGGATCGGCGAAGGCACACCCCGTGGCGAAGTTCGACATGTCCGCGGGTAGCGCCCTGGTCGCCCGCGGTGCTGGTTAAGGTGTTTGCCGTCGGGTGTGCGTGAACACAGGAGGGCCGCGTTTGTTCGTGTCCGGTGATCGGGTGATCGGTGCCGTCGGCGACCTCGTGCGCGCCGCGGACTGTGAGTTCGCGCTGCTGCGCGCCGTCGACGCGGCCCTCGGCAACCTCCCCGGCGCGCCGGACGCCGCCGCCCTCGTCGTCCGCCCGGCCGAGGTGGCGCCGGAGTCGCTGCACCACTTCGGCGACGCACTGATCCGCATCCCGTCACCCGAGGTCCCTGGCGCCACACCCGCCGCCCGGATAGCCGCCCTCACCGCCGCCGCCGAGCAGACCATGGCGGCGCTGCGTGACGGCGCCGCCGCCATCCACGGCGCGGTCTTCTTCGACGGCCGATTCGCCTGCGGCGCCGACCTTCTGATCCGCGATTCCGGGACCAAGCGCTACACGCTGCACACCGCCATCGCGTCTGCCAAGGTCGGTGGGCCTGCCGTGGTGCGCACCGGCATTGCCGCCGCCGGGGTCGGTGCACCTGCGTTGCGCACCGGGATCTCCACTCTCGGGGCCGGCGTTCCTGCCACGCTGCGCACCGATGCCGAGGCTGGGGTGTCTGCCGCGCTGCACACCGATCGCCCGGACGCCGAGTTCGAGGCGCCTGCCGCGCCGCAATCCGGGGCGGTGCCCGGCGAGGGCTGGATGTCCGAAGTCGGGGTTCACCTGCGTGGTGGTCTCGGTCCTGACGTGCCGGACGAGTCCGCCGGCGAACTGCACGGTGATCTCCGCTCCAGGCCGGAAGCGCCGGGACTCGTGGACTATGCGGCCGCCGCGGCACCCGGCGAGCTCAGTGCGCCCGCGGCAGCCGATGCGCGATTCGACTCGCAGTCGGATGATTTCCGTGCGCTGCGTCGCGAACTCGCTGCCGGGCGGACGCCGTTCGAGCGGGCCACCGCGTCGGTCAGCGCGCTCGAGGTCGACACACCGCGTGAATCATTGCGTGCCCGGATCGCGTTCGCTGCGTGCGCGGAGGCGCTGACCGCCGCGGGGGTCGGGATCGATCCGTGGGCGTATCTGTCGACGCCGGCAGGGGAGCAGCGCACGCGGACCGAGGATCTCAGGTCGGTGTATCTGGCGCGTCGGGCCCGGGTGGAACGGATTGTCGAGGAGAAGCTGACCGAACTGCTGCCGGTGCAGTGGGGGGATCCGCGCTACCTCGCGTGTGGGCGGTGCGCGAGCTGTCGCGTTGCCGCCGCGACCGCGCGGGATCTGTTGCTGGTGGCTGGGATCCGGCCTACCCAGCGGGCGCGGCTGCGCGAAGCGGGTGTGCTGACCATCGATCGGCTCGCCACGACGACGACGCCGGTCGCCGGGCTGGCTCCGCGCACGGTGACCGCGCTGCGCCGCCAGGCCGAGATTCAGGTGCGGCGGGAGCGGACCGGCGAACCGGCCTTCGCCCTGCGCGACGCGACCGCGCTGGGCGCGCTGCCCGCGCCGAGCCGCGGCGATCTCGCGCTGATCGTCGATGTCGACGAGCGCGGCGCCATCACCGCCGTCGAACTGTCCGACGCGAGCTCCGTCGTCTACCGCCCCGCGATCAGCTGGGTCGAGACCGCCGGCCGGCGCCGACATGGCGCGCACGTCGGTGTGGGGCGCAGTCCGGCGCGGGAGGACTTCGACCGGTTCACCGACGCCGACTCAACGGATGTGCTCGACGAGCTGCTCGACATCATCGGCGAGCACCGCGCGGCCGACCCGAATGTGCGGGTGTACCACTACGGTTCGGCGGTCAGGACGGCACTGCTGGACTGGTCGGGCCGCCTCGGCACCGGCGCCGATCTGCTCGACGAGCTGCTGGGCGACGGCGCCCTGTTCGATCTGGCGCCCATCGTGCGCACCGCGCTGCTGATCGGCGAACAGTCCTACGACACCACGGGGTTGGCCGGGCTGTTCCCCGCCACCGAGAGCCGCGCCACCACCGTGCTCGCCCTGCGCGACTGGCTGCTCGCGCGCGCCGCCGACGCGGGTGTCGACGTGCCGGGCACCCGGTTCGCCGTCGCCGAGTCCGACGCGCCGCCGTCGCTGCGACCCGGTTCCCTGGAAGCCGCGCTCGCCGAGTTCGCCGCCGCCGCCGAGGGTGACGCGGCCCGCGCCGCCGCCCTGACGGCCGCCGTCCTCGGCTACCACCGCCGCGAACGCCAGCCCCGCTGGTGGGCTCACATCGACCGGCTCGGCCATCCCGTCGGCGAATGGGCCGACGCGCCGGGCGTGCTCGTCGCCGAGTGGGGCACCGTCGACACCAAATGGCATCGCACACCCCAGCTTCCGACGATGCGGCGCTACCTGACGCTGACCGGCAGGCTCGGCACCGGCGCGACGCTCACCCCTGGCACCCAGATGGTCACCATCTACGACGGCGCCGCCGCGGCGGGCATGACCCAGACCCTCGGCCGCCGCGCCACCGCCACGGCCACTGTCCTGGGCTGCGCCGTCGACGCCAACTTCGACGACACCGTCCGGCTCGAGGAACTGCTGCCCGAGGGCTGCCCGCCCTACGACGACCTCCCCGCCGCCATCGCCCCCGGCCCGCCCGACGGCGAGGCCGAAATCGAAGCGGCACTGGAGTACACCGCGCAGGACCTGCTCGTCACCCTGCCCGAGGTGCCCGAGAACGCCGTCTACGACCTGCTGCTGCGCCGCGCGCCCCGCCTGCGCGACGGGATGGACCTGCCGCAGGTACACGGCGACATCGCCGCGGCACTGGCGAGCGCGGTCGGCGCGCTGGACGCCTCCTACCTGGCCGTGCACGGCGCGCCCGGCACCGGCAAGACCGGCACGACGGGCCGCGCGATCGAACGGCTCGTCACCCGGCACAAGTGGCGGATCGGTGTGGTCGCGCAGTCACACGCGGTGATCGAGCGGATCTTCGACGCCGTCGTGGAGGCAGGGCTGCTGCCCGAGCTGGTCGCGAAGAAGGACGTCGCCTCGGTCGGCCCGGATTGGTCGGCGATCGATGCCGAACGGTATCCGCGGTTCCTCGACAATGCCGTCAACGGGTGCGTGATCGGCGGCACCACCGCCGATTTCGTCGACGACACCCTGATCGCGCCGGAGGCACTGGACCTGCTGGTCATCGCAGACGCGGGGGAGTGCTCGCTGGCCGATACCGTCGCCGTCGCCGTAAGCGCGCGCAACCTGCTGCTGATCGGCGATCCGGTGCCGTCGCCCGCGCAGGCGGCGCATCCGGAGCGAGTGCAGGTCTCGGCGCTGGAATGGTTGTGCGACGGCGCCGCCACCCTGCCCGCCGAACGCGGCTACTTCCTCGATCGCACCTGGCGCATGCATCCCGCGGTGTGCGAGCCGGTGTCGGCGAGCTGCTACGACGGCAAGCTGCGGGCCAGCGAAACCATCACCCTCGCCCGGGATCTGGCCGGTATCGCGCCCGGCGTGAGCACCGTGCTCGTCGACCATCGTGGCAGTGCCACCGAATCCGATGCCGAGGCGCGCGAGGTGGTGCGCCGGGTGCGCGCCCTGCTCGGCGAGACCTGGACCTCCGGTGGCCGGGCGCGCCGCCTGCACCCACACGACGTGTTCGTCGTCGCGCCGTACGCCGCGCAGGTGGCGCGGATCCGAACCCAGTTGGCGCGCGCCAAGATCGAGGACGTCCTTGTCGGCACCCCGGACCGGTTCCGTGGCCGGGAAGCCGCCGTCGTCGTGCTGTCGATGACCACATCCACGCCCGCCGACGCGCCGTTCGGAATGCGACCGCTGCTGTCGCGCACCGTGATCCACGTGACGTTGTGCCGGGCGATGTGGAAGGCGATCGTGATCCGCTCGCCACTGCTCACCGAGTACCTGCCGGATACACCGGAAGAGCTGGCCGCGTTGGCCGGATTCCTCCAGCTGGGCTAGCCCGTCCACCGGCCGGGCCTGTTTCGAAGTTTGCCGACTGTGCTGTGGGCATGCGCTGAGCATTCACCAGACGCTTCGATGGTCCCGATTTCGACCGCGCGCGGAATAGTGAACGTTCAGCGCGGAGGTCGACGGATCGTGGGTGGCGACTCGGCGCGCGCAGGTCGATCCGCTACCTGAGACAGGTTCCGGTCGGCCGGGCCGTGATCATACACTCCGGAGCAACCTGCGCAGCCAGTCCGCAGCGCATTCCGGTGTGGCCGGCGCGATGTCGACGTGATGGGCCGCGTGCACCAGGTAGCGGCCGTCGCCGGTGACGTCGATCCAGGACAGCACACCGGTCGGCGCTTCGTCCCCGCCCGCGCCGACCAGGATCTGCCCGATGCCGCTGCGCGGGCGCTGCAACAGCTTGCGGACGCGGGCGGCGTCGGACGGTCCGGCGACGGGCGCGGTGACCAGGTCGCGACTGTCCTCGCGCACCTTGGCCGCGAGGGCGGCGATCCGGTTTCCGGTCCCGGCCTGCTGCGCGGGAATCCGTGAGAACACCTGGGCGGCAAACCGTTTCGTACTGCCGACCTGGACGTGGACGCTGCCGCCGCGGTCGTCCGAGCTGCCCGGTTCCTGCACGGCGAGCACGGCCACGTCACCGGTGACGGCGCCGAGCATCCGGATCGGCGCCGCGGCGTGCCCGCAGACTTCGACCCGGATCTCCGGCTTGGCGAGCACCCGCAGCGCCGCCGACAGGTCGGCGTCCAGGGTGCGGGCGCACCAGGCGTCGAGCGCGGGCTGTTTGGCCGCGCGTTCGGCGGTGTCGCGGGCCGAGGCGCGCACGGCGAGCGGATACGGGATCCGGTCGCCGTCGATGCGCGCCCAGGCCAGCGCGAACTGGTCCGGCGTGAGGTGCCAGTTCACCCCCGCTCGGTCCACTCACCGAGCACGGCGGGACTGGTCGGCTCCATCTTGCCGATCAGCGCGTTCACCTCGTCGGCGGGTTCCAGGTAGGTCGGCTCCTCGTCGAGGAACCGCAGGAACTCGTCGTCGTCTTCCTCGTCGTCCTCCTGCGCCGGCTGCGGACGTGGACCGTTCGACGGGCGGGTCGTATCGGCGGCCATCATCGCCCCGCCCATCATGCCGCCGATCGCCCCCGCGCTCATGCCTGCCGCGGCATCGCCACCGGCGGCGGCGGGGTCGTGGCCGGTCGACGCCGTCGCGGTGTCCGTCGTTGCGGAGTTCGCAGTGCTGGTGGCGGAGTGGCGATCGCGGCGGGTGCGCGGGTCCGCAGAGGGGACGAAAGCTGTCGGAGCGGCCGAGGCGGTCGACGCCGGGCCGCCCGCCGGCGAGGTCGCGGCGGTGGCGCCGCTGTTCGATTGCGCGGCCTGCACGACCTGTGCAACCTGCGTGGGCGCGACCGCAGCCGCTGTCGTCGCGGTCGGTGCAACGGAAGTGCCTGTCGGCGTACCGTTTCCGCCGCTCACCTGCGCGCCTGCCGCGGTCGTAGCGGCCTCCGCATCTGCCGTCTCCGCCGGAGTTCCGGCAGCCGAGGCGGTGTCGGTCGTGGCCGGCGCAGTCACGGCGCCAGGTCCAGTGGCGGACGGCGCACCCACGACACCGTTCGGCATGGCCGAAGTGGGCAGAGCACCTGGCTCCGTGGTGATTTCCGGAAACGACGGAACCCCCGACCCTGTCGGCACGAAAGCCCCGGCGTAAATCGACTCCATCGCCCGCACCGCATCGAGGCGAGCGTTCTCGGCCTGCCGGACAATCGCGGCATTGTCCGAAGCCTGCTGGGAATCCAGCAATGCCGCGGCCGGATCCGGCCGCACCCCCTCGGGTTCCGCGATCGCGGCACGCACCGACTCGGCGGCATCGCCCGCCTGGCTCAGCCGAACTCCGACCGCGGTCAGCACGTCGGCGATCCGCCTGCCCGCCTGCTCGAAGTCACGCACCGCGTCGCTCGCCTGCTGGGCGGCAGCGCCTCTCCACCCGTCGGCGATCGCGGCCCTGATCTCGCTGTGCGCGTTCTCGACCTCGTCACCGAGCCCGGTCGACGCGGCCAGGAACAACTGGCCCGCACCGGCCAGCGCGGCCGGATCGAGCTGCCGGACGGCCTGGTAGATCTCGGCATGCGAGAGGTTGTCGAAGACCTCGACGGTGGGGCAGTAATCGGGATCGGTGCCCGGTGCGGAAATACTACGCATGGTTCGCACCCGGAACTTCGATCGCGGCGACCGCGCCCGCCAGCGCCTGATCGCCGTCCTGATAGGCGACTCCCGCGGCGCGGAAGACGGCGGCGAGCGCACGCGCGGTGCTCGCGTAGGAGCGCAACTGTTCCAGCGCGTCCACTGCTTTGCCCTCGAATCCGGTGCGCAGCGCGGCACCCGAGGCGAGCCCGCCGAAACCGGGAATCACCTCCGCGCCGCCGAGCGCCTGCACCTGGGCTTCCACCGCGGCGGCCAGCCGCTCGTAGCGCTGGGCGCAGCGTTCCGGTGCACCGTCGGCGACGAGCACGCCGTCGATCCACAGTCCACCCTCGTCCACGGCCTGGCCGAGGGCCGCCGTATTCGGCCCTGTCTCTTATACACATCGTACTCTTCCGACGAATATAGAGGT
>NZ_JBHXMY010000023.1:0-7665 GCF_042720195.1 Nocardia sp. NPDC058497
GGCCGTGGTGAACAGTATCCACGCCTAATCGACGATGCCAGTGGACAACCAGCCGCTGCGCAGACCGCCGGGGAGCAGATTGTCGACGGCCACCGCGATATCGGGAATCGCGACGGTCGCCGCGAGTGCGACGGCGGCGACCGCGACGACGATGGCCACGCGGGCGGTCGTCGCGGGCTTGACCAGCACGCGACCCACTCGCGCACCCGCGGCAACCCAGACCAGCAGGGCTGTCAACCAGAGTGTCATCCGAGTGCCTCATCGAATCGAAGGACCGAGACGCCCGCGCCCCGGTTGTTGAACACGCGCAGCCGGGTCATGAGCATGGCCGCGAAGGTCTCGGCCTCCCATTCGGCGAGGTCATCGGCGCCGTCGTCGACGATCTGCGCGTGGGCGCGCTGGCTGAGCATGTAGGCGATCAGGTCGTCACTGACCTCGAGTGTGGTCTCCACCGCGGGCGCGCCCTCGTGGTCGAAGACGATGTGGCCCAGTTCGTGCGCGAGGGTGTGATCGCGACTGGGTAGGGCGTCGGCGAGGACGATAATGTCGCGTTCCGGGTAGAACCGGCGCTGACCACAGACGCCGGGGCCCAATTGCGCACTGGTGATCTCGATTTCGCGCTTGCGCTCGCGCGAGATCGCCGCGACCACCTCATCGAGGGTGGTCGCGTCGGAGTCGGCGGCGACCGCGCACACCGCGTCCACCGCGGCGGCGACGCGGCGATAGGACCTGGAGGTGCTCTGGGTCTTGCTCTTGCTCATCGAAGATCCCCTCACAACCTCGGTCCGAAGAACTCGGCACGCGCCGCGTTCACCCGTGCTTGGGCTGCCGCCGCACCCTGGAAACTCACTGCGCCCGAGCCGGTTCCGGCCAGGGTCAACGCGATCAGCCCGCCGATCACCGACAGCAGTTTCGGTTCGGGCAGGCCGCTGTTGTCACTGGTTGGCTTGAACGCGTGACTCGGCGGGGCAGGCGCGGCCGCGGCGGGCGGGGCCGCGGGAGGCGCGATCGCGGGGGGTGCTGCTGCCGGAACCTGTTCTGCCACAGCCACATTCGGCACGGGCACCGACGGCACGGCGGGTGAGGGGGGAATCGCGATCGACGGTAATGCGGGCGCTGCCGGGGCGGAGGGGATCGGGATCAGCAGCAGGAGCAGCGGCGAGGCCGAGCCCACCGCGGCGGAACCGACGGCGGCCGAACCGACCGCGGCCGAACCCGTACCGGCGGAACCGACGGCACCGGAGCCGACAGCCGCCGAACCCACTGCGGCAGAACCGGTTCCGAGGACAGCGGAGCCCAGGCCAAGGGCAGCGGAACCGGTGCCAGCGGCAGCCGAACCGACCGCGGCCGAGCCGGTCCCGAGCACCGCGGCCGCACCTGCCGAACCGGTCGCGAGGACGCCCGCAGCGCCGGCCGATCCCGTGCCGAGGACTGCCGCGATACCGGCCGAACCGGTGCCGAGGATGGCGCCGACGCCTGCCGATCCGGTGCCGAGGAGCAGGCCGAGACCCGCGGAGCCGGTGCCGAGGACAGCGCCCGCGGCGGCCGAACCCGCGACCGCGGCGGCCGAACCGGCGGCGGCGGAGCCCGAGGCGGAACCGGAGCCGTTGACTTCCTTCTTCGGGACGTCATGCGTGGACTGGCCGGGGATATTCAGCGGCTGCCACTCACCGTCACCGGCGACGGGCGCACCAGCGGGATGCTGGGGATCGGCGGGGTTGCTGCCGCTGTCGCCCTGGTTGCCGTTCGCGTCGGCGGGGTTGTTGCCCTGGCCGTTGTTGTTGCCCTGGCCGCCGTCACCGGAGCCGGTGGGCAGCCTCAGTTCGCCGCCGGGCTTGCCATTGTTGTGGCCGCCGTTGTTCTGGCCGTTGTTCCCCTGTCCGCTGCTTCCACTATCGGGGGCCTGAGCGGCAGGAGTCGGTGGCTTTTCCGGTGCGGCGGCGGCGAGTGCAGGCCCGAGTAGAGCAGAGCCGGCCAGCACGCTCGCAGCGGCAAGTACGCGCAAGATGCGACCAACGGCCATGCGCCTGTCATCCCCTCATCCGTTCAGCGCAGCATTACCCCCGGTCGCGACACATTCCGGGCTCGACGAACAGTAGCCCATGGTAAACCCACCGTTGCTTCCACGCAGGAGAGAGCAAGAGTCGTCCAGCCCCCTTAACGGGCTGACATGGCGAAAGCGCAGGCCGGGTAGTTTCCCCGACCTGCGCTCCCCGTGTTTGCTATGCGCCGTACACCGGTTCCGGTTCGACGCTCTTCTCGATCAGTTCGGCCACGACCGGGCCCAGCTCCGCCGGGTTCCAGCGGGCGCCGCGGTCGACCGGGGCACCGTGGCGCCAGCCCTGCGCGAGCGCCACCTTGCCGCCCTCGACCTCGAACATCCGGCCGGTCACCCCGGCCGACTCGGTGCTGCCGAGCCACACGACGAGCGGGGAGATGTTCTCCGGCGCCATCGCGTCGAAGCCGGAATCGGGGGCCGCCATGGTGTCGGCGAAGACCGTCTCGGTCATCCGGGTGCGGGCGGCGGGCGCGATGGCGTTCACCGTGACGCCGTAGCGGGCGAACTCGGCCGACGCGGTGAGGGTGAGACCAGCGATACCGGCCTTGGCCGCGCCGTAGTTGCCCTGGCCGACGCTGCCCTGCAGCCCGGCGCCGGAGCTGGTGTTGATGACGCGGGCGTCGACCGGACGACCCGCCTTCGACTCGCCGCGCCAGTACTCGGCGGCGTGCCGCATGGTCGCGAAGTGGCCCTTGAGGTGCACGCGGACCACCGCGTCCCACTCGTCCTCGCCGAGGTTGACCAGCATCCGGTCGCGCACGAAGCCGGCATTGTTCACCAGCACGTCGAGGCCGCCGAAGGTGTCGACGGCCTGGCGGATCAGGCGACGGGCGCCCTCCCAGTCGGCCACGTCGTCGTAGTTGGCGACGGCCTCGCCACCGGCGGCGACGATCTCGTCGACGACCTGCTGGGCCGGGGTCTCGGTGGTCTCGGCGCCGTCGAGCGCGGTGCCGACGTCGTTGACCACCACGCGCGCGCCCGCGGCGGCGAAGGCGAGCGCGTGCGCGCGGCCGATCCCCCGGCCCGCGCCGGTGACGATGACGGTGCGGCCCGCGCAGATCAACTGCTGGTCGTCCATATGAAACTCCTGTGTCTTATCGGGGTCTAGTGGTTGGCGGTGGCGGCGTCCAGGAAGGCCGGCCGTTCGCCGCCGCCGTGGACGAGCAGGGTGGCACCGCTGACGTGCGCGGCCAGGGGTGAGGCGAGGAAGAGCGCGGCGCTGCCCACGTCGGCGGGGCTGGCGAGCCTGCCCATCGGCACGGTCTTGGCGACCGCGGCCACGCCGTCGGCGTCGCCGTAGTGCAGGTGGCTGAGTTCGGTCTCGACCGGGCCGACGACGACGGAGTTCAGCCGGACCTTGGGCGCCCACTCGACGGCCAGCGAGGAGGCCAGATTGTCCAGGCCCGCCTTGGCCGCGCCGTAGGCGGCGGTGCCGGGCGAGGGGCGGTGCCCGCTGACGCTGGTGATCATCACGATCGAGCCGCCCGCGTCCTGCTTCTGCATCACCGCATTGGCCTGCTGCGAGATCAGCAGGGGCGCGAGCAGATTCAGTTCCACGATCTTGGCGTGGAACTTCGGGCTCGCGGCGTCGGCCATCGCGAACGGCGCACCGCCCGCGTTGTTGACCACATGGTCGATCCGGCCGTGTCGGGCAACGATCTCGGCGAACATCGCCGACACCGCGTCGACATCGCGGACATCGCAGGTGAGGTGCTCGGTGCTGCGCTCACCCACCGTGATCGGTTCGTCGGCGGGCCTGCGCGCGCAGGTCAGCACGGTCGCGCCCGCGGCGAGGAAGGCCCGGCTGATGCCGGCGCCGACACCGCGGACACCACCCGTCACCAGAACGATCTGCTCGGAAAGGTCGATTTCTACAGCCACCGTGCTAACCTACCAAGCAATTGCTTGCTTTGTCTCGGGGTTCGCCCGAGTCGCGCACGATGGGACTTGCGATGGGGATAAACCGTCACACCGAAACCGAGGGCGTCGAAGTCGTCACAGTCGACTACCCGCCGGTCAACGCACTACCGTCCGACGGTTGGTTCGCCCTGGCCGACGCGATCAGGGAGGCAGGCCGTAATCCGGAGACCCGGGTGGTGGTGCTGCGGGCCGAGGGCCGCGGCTTCAACGCCGGCGTCGACATCAAGGAGATGAACGCCGACACCGGCCACACCGCGCTGATCCGCGCCAACCACGGCTGCTTCGAGGCCTTCGCGGCCGTCTACGACTGCCAGGTGCCCGTGGTCACCGCCGTCAACGGCTTCTGCCTGGGCGGTGGCATCGGGCTGGTCGGCAACTCCGATGTCATCATCGCCTCCGACGACGCCACCTTCGGCCTGCCCGAGGTGGACCGTGGCGCGCTCGGCGCGGCCACCCACCTGGCGCGACTGGTCCCGCAGCATCTGATGCGGACCATGTTCTACACCGCGGGCAAGCTCACCGCCCAGCAGCTGCACCACTACGGCTCGGTGTATCAGGTGGTGCCGCGCGCCGAACTCGACGCCGCGGCCATGGAGGTCGCCAAGAACATCGCGAACAAGGACGGCCGCGTGATCCGGGCCGCCAAGCGCGCGCTCAACGGCATCGACGTGCAGGACGTGCACCGCTCCTACCGCTACGAGCAGGGCTTCACCATGGAGCTCAACCTCGCCGGAGTCGCCGACGAGATCAGGGCGCGTTTCGACGACGATCTCGCCGCGCAGAAGAAGGAGAAGTAGACGCCATGCGCGACAAGAGAATGACGCTCGACGAGGTCGTCGGCGAGCTGCGCAGCGGCATGACCATCGGCATCGGCGGCTGGGGTTCCCGGCGCAAGCCGATGGCGCTGGTGCGCGCGCTGCTGCGCTCCGATGTCACCGATCTGACCGTGGTCACCTACGGCGGCCCCGATCTGGGCCTGCTGTGCTCGGCGGGCAAGGTGCGCAAGGCGTACTACGGGTTCGTCTCGCTGGATTCGGCGCCCTTCTACGATCCGTGGTTCGCCAAGGCGCGCACCGAGGGCGCGATCACCGTGCGCGAGATGGACGAGGGCATGGTCAAGTGCGGTCTGCAGGCCGCCGCGGCCCGGCTGCCGTTCCTGCCGATCCGGGCCGGTCTCGGTTCGTCGGTGATCGACTTCTGGGACGGCGAGTTGCAGACGATCCAGTCGCCGTACCCGGCCGCCGACGGCAAGACCGAGACGCTCGTGGCGATGCCCGCGCTGAACCTCGACGCTTCCTTCGTGCACCTGGATCTGGCCGACAAGCACGGTAATGCCGCCTACACCGGCGTTGACCCGTACTTCGACGACCTGTACTGCCTGGCCGCCGAGCGACGCTATGTCTCGGTGGATCGTCTCGTCGAGACCGAGGAACTGGTGAAAGCCGTTCCGCAGCAGTCGATCATCCTCAACCGGATGCTGGTCGACGGTGTCGTCGAATCGCCGGGTGGCGCGCACTTCACCTTCTCCGGCAGCTACGGCCGCGACGAGAAGTTCCAGAAGCACTATGTGGCCGCCGCGCAGACGCCCGAGTCGTGGGCCGAGTTCAAGGCTCGCTATCTGGATGTCTCCGAAGAGGAATACCAGGCCGCCGTCAACGCTTTCGCCGAGGAGCAGAAATGAGTACAGCATCGCTAGGCGATTCCGTGAGGGGTGGCGGCCGGGAGACGGGCGGGCGCATTACCCGTGCTGAAGTCTGCGTCGTCGCCGCCGCGGAGATCTTCCGCGGAGCCGGCGAGATCATGGCCAGCCCGATGTCGACGGTCACCACCATCGGTGCCCGGCTGGCCCGGCTCACCTTCGAGCCCGATCTGCTGTTGTCCGACGGCGAGGCGTTGTTCTTCGCCGAGGTTCCGGCGATCGGCGCGAAAGCCCCTGTCGAGGGCTGGATTCCGTTCTCCAAGGTGTTCGACGTGGTCGCCTCCGGCCGTCGGCACGTGGTGATGGGCGCCAACCAGATCGACCGGTTCGGCAACCAGAACCTGTCGGCCTTCGGTCCGCTGCAGCAGCCGACCCGGCAGATGTTCGGTGTGCGCGGCGCGCCGGGCAACACCATCAACCACGCCACCAGCTACTTCGTGCCCCGGCACAACAAGCGGGTGTTCGTCGATCAGGTCGACATCATCTCCGGAATCGGTTACGACCGTATCGATCCCGAGAACCCGGCCTACCGGTTCCACCACCTGCACCGGGTCGTGACGAACCTGGGCGTGTTCGATTTCAACGGGCCCGACCACACCCTGCGCGCGCTGTCGCTGCATCCGGGTGTGAGCGCCGACGAGGTCGCCGAGAACACCTCCTTCGAGGTGGCCGAGCTCGGCACCGCGGGCGAGACCAGGCTGCCCACCGAGGAAGAGCTGCGGATCATCCGTACTGTGCTCGACCCCAAGGGTTTCCGGGAGAAGGAAGTGGCGGCATGAGTGCGCGCTTGCGGACTCCGCTGACCGAGCTGGTCGGCATCGAGCATCCGGTCGTGCAGACCGGTATGGGCTGGGTCGCCGGTCCGCGCCTGGTCGCGGCCACCGCCAACGCGGGCGGTCTCGGCATCCTGGCCTCGGCCACGATGACCTTCGAGGAGCTCGAGGCGGCGATCGCCAAGACCAAGTCGCTCACCGGCAAGCCGTTCGGCGTGAACATCCGCGCCGACGCGACCGACGCCACCGAGCGCATCGACCTGCTCATCCGTGAGCAGGTCAAGGTCGCGTCCTTCGCGCTCGCGCCGAAGAAGGACCTCATCGCCAAGCTCAAAGACGCCGGTGTCGTGGTGGTTCCGTCGATCGGCGCCGCCAAGCACGCGGTGAAGGTGGCCTCCTGGGGCGCCGACGCGGTGATCGTGCAGGGCGGTGAGGGCGGTGGGCACACCGGTCCGGTCGCCACCACGCTGCTGCTGCCCTCGGTGCTCGACGCGGTCGATATCCCGGTGGTCGCGGCGGGCGGCTTCTTCGACGGGCGCGGCCTGGCCGCCGCGCTGTCCTACGGTGCGGCCGGTGTCGCGATGGGCACCCGCTTCCTGCTGACCCAGGAGAGCACCGTTCCCGAGGCCGTGAAGCAGGAGTACCTGGCGCGCGGTCTGCAGGACACGGTGGTCTCGGTGAAGGTCGACGGCATGCCGCACCGGATGCTGAACACCGAACTGGTCGAGAAGCTGGAGCACTCCGGCGGCTGGCGCGGCCTGTCCGCGGCGGTCGGCAACGCGGCCAAGTTCAAGTCCATGACCGGCATGAAGTGGTCGACGCTGATGCGCGACGGCCTGGCCATGCGCAAGACCAAGGACCTCAGCTGGTCCCAGGTCGTGATGGCGGCGAACTCGGCGATGCTGACCAAAGCCGGTCTCGTCGAGGGCCGTACGGATGCGGGCGTGCTGCCCGCGGGCCAGGTCACCGGCATCATCGACAGCCTGCCGACGGTGGCGGAACTGATCGACGGGATCGTCACCGACGCCGTTGCCCGGATCCAGGCGATCTCGGCGCTGACCACCGAGCCCGCCTCCGAGGCCCACTGACCGGAGCCGACAACGGCTCCACCCCAAAGCTCGCCCCGACCGACGGCCCAGAGCCAACCGTCGGTCGCATGGGGCGATCGAACACCGGACCCCGTGGCGCACAGAACAGGTGCGCAAAGGGTCCGG
>NZ_JBHXMY010000023.1:7675-24929 GCF_042720195.1 Nocardia sp. NPDC058497
CCCCACCCCGCCCCCCCTACCCCACCCGGCTGGCCGCGGCGGCCCAGCGACCCCCCCCCGCGTGGCCGCAGCCCCGGGGGGCGGCCGGGGCCCGGTGCTCTTTTCGGCGCAGATCAGCGGGGACGCACCTCGACGCGGTTGTCGTGGAACACCGCGCCGCCGCCATAGTCCGAATCTCGTTCGGCGACGGTCGCGTTGACGGTGGCGCCGTTGGTGAACTTGGCCCAGCGGCCCTTGGTCGTCCCCGCGACACCCGGCCGGACCCTGTCCGATACCTCGGCGACAGCCTCGAACGAGCCGCGCGCGTTGGACACCAGCACCGCGGCACCATCGGCGATACCGCGGTTGGCGGCATCGTCGGGATGCAGCGTGATCGTGGATTCACCTGCCCGGCGGCGCAATTCGGGATTACCACCGAAGGAAGTGTTCAGGAAGTAGTGCGAGGCGGCGGAGATCAGGACCAACCCGTCGCCCTGGTCTGCCGGTGGCGTGAAGTCCGGCAGCGGGTCGTGGCCGGCTAGTTCGGCTCGCGCGGAGACGAATTGGAGCTTGTCCGCCGGGACCGAACCGGGCTGGATCTTCAGGAAACCGTCGGCTCTGAGCCGGTCGAGGTCGTGGCCCTTCAGCAGCTGCCTGGCCAGTTCCTCGTCGGAGTCGTAGAGAGCGGGTTCGGTGAGGCCGAGGCGACGGGAGAGTCTGCGGAAAGTCTCGGTGGTGGACAGGCATTCGCCCGGCGGCTCTACGGCGGGCTCGTTCCAGACCAGATAGAGGTGCCCGTAGCCGGCGATGACGTCGAGGTGTTCGGGCTGCATGGTGGCCGGCAGGACGATGTCGGCATAGTCGACGGTGTCGGTGGCGAAATGCTCGAGCACCACGGTGAACAGGTCGTCGCGGGAGAGTCCTTCGATCACCCTGCGCTGGTCGGGGTTCGAGCCGACCGGGTTGGCCCCGATCACGAACAGCGCCTTGACCGGCGGATCGTCGGTCTCGAGCAAGGCTTCGCCGAGGCGGGTCATCGACAGCGTGCGGACCGGGTGCGGCAGGAGATCGTCGCGGACCAGCGCCGCGTCGTCGAGCCGGAAGTGGCCACTGGTCGAATAGTGCAGTCCGCCACCGGGAATCGCCCAGTCACCGGTGACGCCCGGCAGGCAGGCGAGCACCCGCAGCGCCATCCCGCCGCCCGCATGGCGCTGCATGCCCTGGGAGGCGCGGATCGCGGTCGGTCTGGTGCGGGCGATCCGCTCACCGAGCGCGACGATCTGTTCCCGCGGCACACCGGTGATCGCGGCGGTGCGCTCCGGGGTGAATTCCGTGATGCGGTCGCGGAATTCGGGCCAGCCCTCGGTGTGCTCGGCGATGAACCGCTCGTCCTGCGCGCCGAGCGAGACGATGACGTGCAGCAGGCCGAGTGCCAGTGCGGCGTCGGTGCCGGGCAGCGGGGCGATGTGCTCGTCGCAGCGTTCGGAGGTCTTGGTGCGCACCGGGTCGATCGAGACCAGGTAGGCGCCGCTGTCCTGCACGAACTTCCACAGGTGGTGGCCGGAGGTGAGCGGGTTGGTGCCCCACAGCAGGATCAGCTTCGACTTCGCGAAGTCCTCGGGATCCATGCCACCGGAGGTGCCGAGTGTGTAGCGCAGGCCGGTGCCGCCCGCGATCGAGCAGATCGTCGCCGCGTGATGGGAGGCGCCGAGCACGTTGAACATCCGGCGGCCCGGATAGCCCTCCAGGCCCTGGAGGTAGCCGAGGCTGCCGGTGCCGTGGAACGGCCAGATCGCCTCGGCGCCGAACTCGTCGACGATGCCGGTGAGCCGCGTGGCGATCTCGTCGAGCGCGTCGTCCCAGCTGATCCGCTCGAATCGGCCGGAGCCCTTCGGCCCTACGCGGCGCAGCGGATAGCGCAGCCGGTCCGGTGAACCGACCTGCTCGAGATACCGATTCACCTTGACGCACAGCGCGCCACGGGTCACCGGATGGTCCTTGTTTCCCCGCAGCCCGGTGGCTTTTCCGTCCTCTACGGTCACCACCCACGAGCACGCGTCGGGGCAGTCGAGCGGGCACGCGCCGAGCACCTTCACCCGGTCCATCGTAGGCCCGGACGACCCGCGCGCCAGGACCAGTGAACGAAAAGTGGTCCCCGGCGGAATCCGCCGAGGACCACCAGACCTTCGAGAGGACTACTTGTTCGCGTCCAGCCGCTCGATGATGGTCACGTTCGCCGTGCCGCCACCCTCACAGATGGTGAGCAGACCGTAGCGGCCGTTCACCCGCTCGAGTTCGTGCAGCAGGGTGGCGAACAGCTTGGCGCCGGTAGCGCCGAGCGGGTGACCCAGTGCGATCGCGCCACCGTTGACATTCACCTTCGCCGGATCGGCGCCGATCTCCTTGATCCAGGCCAGCACCACCGGCGCGAAGGCCTCGTTGATCTCGATGACATCGATATCGTCGATGGTCAGGCCGGTCTTCTCCAGCGCCCACTGCGTCGCCGGGATCGGCGCGCTCAGCATGAAGATCGGGTCGGCGCCGCGCGCGCTGACGTGATGGATGCGGGCACGCGGGGTCAGGCCGTATTCCTGCACCGCCCACTCGGAGGCGAGCAGGGTCGCGCTGGCGCCGTCGGAGATCTGGCTGGCGACAGCGGCGGTCAGCGGGCTGCCCTCGCCGAGCGGCTGCAGGCTCGCCATCTTCTCCAGGCTGGTCTCGCGTGGGCCCTGGTCGACGGTGAAGTCACCGACCGGCACGATCTCGGCCTCGAAGCGGCCCTCGGCGATGGCGGCGCGGGCGCGTTCGTGGCTGCGCAGCGCCCAGTGCTCCATGTCCTCGCGGGTGATGCCCCACTTCTCGGCGATCAGCTCGGCGCCGCGGAACTGCGAGACCTCGCCGGTGCCGTAGCGGGAATCCCAGCCGGTGGCGCCGACGAACGGCGACTCGAAGCCGTACTCCTTGCCCGCGAGCATGGCCGCGGAGATCGGGATGGCGCTCATGTTCTGCACGCCGCCCGCGACGACGACCTCGGCCGTGCCGCTCATGATGGCCTGGGCGGCGAAGTTGATCGCCTGCTGGCTGGAACCGCACTGCCGGTCGACGGTGACGCCCGGAACCTCTTCGGGGTAGCCGGCGGTCAGCCACATGGTGCGGCCGATATTGCCCGCCTGCGGGCCGATGTTGTCGACACAGCCGACGATCACGTCGTCGACGACGGCCGGATCGATCCCAGTGCGCTCGATCAGGCCGCGCAGCGCGGCGGCGCCGAGGTCGGCCGGGTGGACCCCGGACAGTGCGCCACCGCGCTTGCCAACCGCGGTGCGCACCGCATCGATCACATAGGCCTGCCGCAGCGGGGTGTACGGACGACGCTCGGTCATGGGAACTCCTACTTCGCGGTGCTCCCGGGCACGGTGAGCCCGTCGAGCACGATGGTCAGATATTGCTGGGCAAGGCTTTGCACGGTGATCGGGCCACCGGGGGTGTACCAGCGGACCGCCACCCACACGGTGTCGCGCAGGAAGCGGAAGGCCAGTTCCACATCGAGTTCGGGCCGGAAGCTGCCGTCCGCGACACCGGCGGTGAGCACCTTGTGCCACAGGTCGCGGAACTCGGTGTTGAAGTCGCGGATGTAACCGAAACGTTCGACGTCGCGCAGGTTCTTGGCCTCGGCCTGGTAGATGGCGACTGCGGCGTGGTGCCGGTCGAAGGCCTCGTAGGAGGCGATCACCAAGGCTTCCAGGGTCTCTCGCGAGCTGAGCCCGCCGGCCGCGATCTCGCGGTAGCGGCCGAACAGGTCGTCGAGGAAGCCGCGCAGGATCTCGTCGACCATCGACTCCTTGGAGTCGAAGTGGTGGTAGAGGCTGCCGGAGAGGATCCCCGCCGAGTCGGCGATGTCACGCACGGTGGTGGCACGCAGTCCACGTTCGGCGAACAGGTTCGCGGCGAGGTCGAGGAGTTCGTCGCGGCGAGTACGTTTCACGGTTGCGGTCACAACGTCATCCTACAACCAAGCATTTGCTTGGTTTCCGGAAACTCCGCCCTCTCGCGCCCGCTCATCATGCGCGCTGACTGCTCACCGAGACCACCTCACCGGTCAGGTACGAGGTGTAGTCACTGGCCAGCATGGCGATCGTTGCCGCGATTTCCCAAGGCTCGGCGGCCCGGCCGAAGGCCTCGCGCTCACTGAGGGCGTCGAGCAGCTCGGACGAGCTGACCTTGTCCAGGAACGGATGACGCGCGATGCTCGGCGCGACGGCATTGATCCGCACACCGAACTCGGCGGCTTCCACCGCGCTGCACCTGGTCAGCGCCATCACGCCGGCCTTGGCGGCGGCGTAGTGCGCCTGGCCGTGCTGGGCGCGCCAGCCGAGGACGCTGGCGTTGTTGACGATCACGCCGCCGTGGCCCGCCGACCGGAAGTAACCGAGCGCGGCACGGGTGCAGCGGAAGGTGCCGGTCAGGGTGATGTCGAGGACCTGATCCCACTGCTCGTCGGTCATGTCCACGACGGGGGTCTCGCCGCCGAGGCCGGCGTTGTTGACCATGATGTCGATCCGGCCGAGTTCGGCGGCGGCATCGGTGAGCAACTGGTTCACCTGCACGGTGTCGCGGACATCGCAGACCACCGCTCCGATCTTGCGCTCGGGGAACTCCTTGGCGAGCAGCTCGGCGGTCTCGGTGAGCCTGCGCTCGTGCCAGTCGGAGACGACGACGTCAGCGCCCTCTTCCAGGAGCCTGCGGGCGGTGGCCGAGCCGATGCCGGTGCCCGCGGCGGCGGTGATGACGGCCTTGCGACCGGTCAGCAGGCCGTGGCCGGGGATGGACGGGGGCGCGGCGGAGAGCGGGCCGGTCACGGGCGGGCCTCCCGCGGCAGGCCGAGCACACGCTCGGCGATGATGTTGCGCTGCACTTCGTTCGAACCTCCATAGATCGTGTCGGCGCGGCTGAACAGGTACAGCCGCTGCCATGCGGTCATGTCGTCGGGACCGAGGACCAGCCCGGCGGCGCCCTGCACCGCCATGGCGAGTTCGCCGAGTCCGCGATGCCAGTTGCCCCACAACAACTTCGAGACCGACGCGCCACCGGCGTCGTCGACGTCCTCGCTCATGGTGCGCAGCGCGTGCGCGCGCAGGACCCGCAGGCCGACCCAGGCGTTGTCGATGCGCTCGGCGATCAGCGGGTCGTCCGCCGCGCCGGTCCGCCGGGCCAGCGCCTCGATATCGGCGAGCTCGCGGGCGAAGCGGATCTGCTGGCCGAGCGTGGAGATGCCGCGCTCGAAGGTCAGCGTGCCCATGGCGATGCGCCAGCCGTCGCCCGGCTCGCCGACGACCAGGCCGGCCTCGGTGACGGCGTCGTCGAAGAACACCTCGTTGAATTCGGAGGTGCCGGTGAGCTGTTCGATCGGGCGCACCTCGATGCCCGGCTGGTTCATCGGCACCAGCAGGTAGGACAGGCCCTTGTGCCTGCTCGACCCCTTCTCGGTGCGCGCGATGACGAAGCACCAGTCGGCGACGTGCGCGAGCGAGGTCCAGATCTTCTGGCCGTTGATCACCCAGCGGTCGCCGTCCAGGCGCGCGGTGGTGCTCACCGCGGCGAGGTCGGAGCCCGCGCCCGGCTCGGAGTAGCCCTGGCACCACAGCTCGCCGACCGAGCGCACGCCCGGCAGGAATCGCTTCTTCTGCTCTTCGGTACCGAAGGCCAGCAGGGTCGGGCCGAGCAGTTCCTCGCCCACGTGCGAAACCCGCGCCGGCGCGTCGGCCTTCGCGTACTCCTCGTGGAAGATGACCTGCTGGCGCACGCTGGCGCCGCGGCCGCCCCATTCGACCGGCCAGCCGAGGCAGGTCCAGCCCGCCGCGGCGAGGTGCCGGTCCCAGGCCAGCCGCTCTTCGAAGAACTCGTGCTCGCGCCCCGGCCCGCCGGTGCCACGCAGGTCACGGAACTCTCCGGCCAGGTTTTCGGCCAGCCAGTCGCGTATTTCCGCGCAAAACTCCGCGTCGGAGGTCGCGGTATCGGAATCTGAGGTCTGGATCACGCCCACGTCGGTAGGATAACCTACCAAGCACTTGCTTTGTTAGCCGATTGGTGAGGACCCCGTGACAACCCCTGCACAGACCACCCCGCAGGCACTGCGAGACGTCGCCGCGGCGCATCCGCACGAGCCGGCCCTGATCGACGGCGCGACCCGCCTGACCTGGTCCGACCTGCTCGACCAGGTCCGGATCGCGGCGCGCGCGCTGATCGCCCGTGGCATCGCCCCCGGTGACCGGATCGCGATGTGGGCGCCCAATACCCATCACTGGGTGATCGCGGCGCTGGCCGCGCACTCGGTCGGCGCCGCGCTGGTACCGCTCAACACCCGCTATGTGACGGCCGAGGCGGCCGATGTGCTCGAGCGCGTCGACGCGAAGGCGTTGTTCGTCGCGGGCCCGTTCCTCGGCCGCGACCGGGCCGCCGAACTGCTGGCCAGCTCCCCCGAGCTGGGTATCGGGACCGTGGTGGTGATTCCGGTCGAGGATGGCGCTCTACCCTCTGCGGCGCTGAGCCGGCAGGCCGCGCCGTCGGCACCGGTCGCGGCGGATTCTGCCGTGCTGACCTGGGGCGAACTGCTCGACCGCGCGGCGGCTGTCTCCGCCGAGGAGGGCGAACGGCGGGCGGCGCAGGTCTCCCCCGACGACATCGCCGACATCCTGTTCACCTCCGGCACCACCGGCCGCAGCAAGGGCACCCTCGTCGCGCACCGGCAGGCACTCGGCGTGGTGCGCGGGTGGGTCGAGTGCTCGACCCTGCGTGCGGGCGACCGCTACCTGATGATCCCGCCGTTCTTCCACAACTTCGGTTACAAGGCGGGCATTCTCGCGTGCCTGGTCACCGGGGCCACGATCGTGCCGCAGGCCACCTTCGACGTGCCCGCCGCGCTGGCGCTGATCGAGTCCGAGCGG
Source organism: Nocardia sp. NPDC058497 (assembly GCF_042720195.1). Lineage (NCBI taxonomy): Bacteria > Bacillati > Actinomycetota > Actinomycetes > Mycobacteriales > Nocardiaceae > Nocardia > Nocardia sp. NPDC058497. The sequence continues at coordinate 14,599 of NZ_JBHXMY010000023.1, forward strand.
ATCACCGTGCTGACCGGTCCGCCGACGATCTACCAGACCATCCTCGAGCATCCCCAGCGCGCCGAGCGCGACCTGTCCTCGCTGCGGGTGGCGGTGACCGGCGCGGCGACCGTGCCGGTGGTGCTGATCGAGCGGATGCGCGACGATCTCGCCTTCGAAGTGGTCATTACCGCCTACGGCCTGTCCGAGTCGGCGGGTTTCGGCACCATGTGCCGCCCCGACGACGACGCGGCCACCATCGCCAACACCTGCGGCGGCCCGATCGCCGACTTCGAACTGCGTCTGTCCGAGGCCGGTGAAGTGCTGCTGCGCGGCCCCAACGTGATGCTGGGCTACCTCGACGATCCCGAGGCCACCGCAGAGGCGATCGACGCCGACGGCTGGCTGCACACCGGTGATATCGGCATCGTCGACGAGCGCGGCTACCTGAAGATCACCGACCGGCTCAAGGACATGTACATCACCGGCGGGTTCAACGTGTACCCCGCCGAGATCGAGCAGACGCTGGCCCGGCTCGACGGCGTCGCCGAGTCGGCGGTCTTCGGCGTGCCGGATGAGCGGATGGGCGAGGTCGGCAAGGCCGTCGTCGTCCGCAGGACCGGCTCGACGCTGACCGCGGACGAGGTGATCGCCTTCGCCGCATCCAAACTGGCCAATTTCAAAGTGCCCCGGCTCGTGGAGTTCCGCGACCAGCTGCCCTACAGCGCGGCGGGCAAGGTGCTCAAGCGTGAGCTACGTGAGGAGAAGTCGTGAGTCCCGAAACCGAAACCGAGGTCGTCACCTACGAGGTGCGCGGGCCGGTCGCCGTCGTCACCATGAACCGGCCCGAGTTCCGTAACGCGCAGAACTCGAAGATGACCTACGCCCTCGACGCCGCGTTCGTGCGGGCCGTCGAGGACCCCGAGGTCAAGGTGATCGTGCTGGCGGGCAACGGGAAGCACTTCAGCGCGGGCCACGACATCGGCACGCCGGGGCGCGACCACGATGCGCACTACGAGAACAAGGCCGCGCTGTGGTGGGACCACGTCGACCGCGCGGGCGGCGACCAGCGCTTCGCCCGCGAGTCCGAGGTGTACCTGGGCATGTGCCGCCGCTGGCGGGAGATCCCCAAGCCGACCGTCGCGATGGTGCAGGGCGCCTGCATCGCGGGCGGGCTGATGCTGGCCTGGGTGTGCGATCTGATCGTCTGCTCCGATGACGCGTTCTTCTCCGATCCCGTTGTCCGGATGGGCATTCCGGGGGTGGAGTACTTCGCGCATCCGTGGGTGATGGGTCCGCGCGCGGCCAAGGAGTTCCTCTTCACCGGTGACCGGTTCGGCGCTGCCCAGGCCAAGGAGTGGGGCATGGTCAACCGGGTCGTGCCGCGTGCGGAACTCGAGTCCGAGGTGATGGCACTGGCCGAGAAGATCTCCGCCATGCCGCAATTCGGGCTCGCGCTCACCAAGAAGGCCGTCAACCAGGCCGAAGACCTGATGGGAATGCGCGCCGGGATGGATTCGGTCTTCGGGCTGCACCATTTCGCGCACGCGCACAATGCCGAAGTCGGCGCCGATTCGCTCGGCGGGATGAATGCCCGCTCGATGAAGGAGAAAGCGTGAATCTCGAGATCGACCCGGCAGTCCGGGAGTTCCAGCTGGAGGTGCGAGAGTTCCTCGCCGCCAATGTGCCCAGCGAGCCGCTGCCCTCGATGGATACGGCGGCGGGATTCGAAGCCCATCGCGCGTGGGAGGCCAAGCTCGCCGATGCCCGCCTGTCGGCGGTTTCGTGGCCGGTGGAGTACGGCGGCCGTGACGCCTCCATCCTCGAGTGGGTGCTGTTCGAGCAGGAGTACTACGCGGCGGGTGCGCCGGGGCGCGTCGCCCAGAACGGCATCTTCCTGCTCGCGCCGACGCTGTTCGAGCACGGCACCGAGGAGCAGCTGGCCCGGATCCTGCCGCGGATGGCACGCGGTGACGACATCTGGGCGCAGGCCTGGTCGGAGCCCGAGTCGGGCAGCGACCTGGCCAGTCTGCGCTCGACCGCGCGGCGCACGGAGGGCGGCTGGATCCTCAACGGCCAGAAGACCTGGAGCTCACGCGCCACCTTCGCGGACTGGGCCTTCGGCCTGTTCCGCAGCGATCCCGAGGCGCAGCGTCATCACGGGCTGACCTACGTGATGTTCCCGCTCTCGGCCGACGGCGTGAGCGTGCGGCCGATCCCGCAGCTCGACGGCGAGCCCGGCTTCGCCGAGATCTTCCTCGACGACGTCTTCGTCCCCGATCGCGACGTCATCGGCGCGCCGAACGAGGGCTGGCGGGTCGCGATGGCGACCTCGAGCAACGAGCGCGGCCTGTCGCTGCGCAGCCCCGGCCGGTTCAGCGCGACCGCGCAGCGGCTGATCGACCTGTGGACCGAGACGACCGAACCCACCGACACCGCCGCGCGCAATGCCGTGGTGGACGCCTGGCTCGGCGCCGAGGCCTACCGCCTGCACACCTTCGGCACCGTGACCCGGCTGACCGACGGCGGCCAGCTCGGCGCGGAGTCCTCGATCACCAAGGTGTTCTGGTCCGAGCTCGACATCGCCATGCACCAGACGGGGCTCGACCTGCTCGGCCCCGCCGCCGAACTGACCAGCAAGTGGACCGACGGCTACCTGTTCTCGCTGTCGGGCCCGATCTACGCGGGCACCAACGAGATCCAGCGCAACATCATCGCCGAGCGCATCCTCGGCCTGCCGCGGGAGAGCAAGCGATGACGCGGCGCACCGAGCTTCGCGGCACCGAGCGACCCGCGCTGCGCCAGCCCCGCCCGGAAACCAGCATTCGCTCGGGCCGAATCGCCCCACCGAACACAGGAGGCTCGCGATGAGATTCGCCCTCAGCACCGAACAACTCGATTTCGCCACCGAGCTGCGCAAGATCCTCGACGCCGGGCAGTCACCCGCCGCGGTTCGCGCGTGGGCCGCTGGCGACACCGCCAAGGGGCGCACGCTGCTGCGGCAGGTGGCCGAGATGGGTGTGTTCGGCCTGATCGTCGACGAGCAGTACGACGGCGCCGAAGCCACTCCGGTCGACCTCGTCGTCGCCCTGGTCGAGCTGGGCCGGGCCGCGGCGCCGGGTCCGGTCATCGAGTCGACCGCCGTGATTCCCGCGCTGCTGCAGCGTCTTCCGGATGCCGAACCCGCGCAGCGCTGGTTGCCCGCGCTCGCGGGCGGTGGGTTGCTCGGCACCATCGCCTTCGACGACCCGCAGCGCGGCATCGCCCTTGATGCCGATACCGCCGACCTGGTGCTCGTCGCGGCAGCCGGTCAGCTGTCTGTCGGCCGTCGCGCCGCGGAGGCAGGCGTCGATCAGTCGGCCAACGCGAAGCTTGCGGGCGACGCGACGGATGGCGTGGCGCCCCGATCAATCGCCTCGATCGATCCGGCGCGCAAGTTGTTCCAAGTCGTGGCCGACGAGCCCGTTGCCAGCGGCGTCCAGGATGCGCTCGACTACGCGTTCGACGTCGGTGTGCTGGCTTGCGCCGCCCAGCTGCTCGGCGCGGGCCGCGCGCTGCTCGACCAGACCACCACCTACGCCAAGCAGCGCAAGCAGTTCGGCCGCGCCATCGGCGAATTCCAGGCGGTCAAGCAGCAGCTCGCCGACGTGCTGATCGCGCTGGATCTGGCCGAGCCGCTGCTCTACCGCGCCGCCCTCACGCTGGACTCCGAGGATCGCGCTCGCGATGTGTCGGCGGCCATCGTGGCCTGCGGCGATGCCGCCCACCGCGCCTCGCGCGCAGGCCTGCAGGTGCACGGCGCCATCGGCTACACCGCCGAATGCGACCTGTCGCTGTGGATCACCAAGGTGGCCGCCCTGCGCACCGCGTGGGGCACCGCCGATTTCCATCGCGGCCGCATCGCGGACGCACTGCGCGCCGCGCCCGCCGCAGGCTGATCGAAGGAATCTCATGTCATCGAATGAACTGCTCGAATTCCGCACCTCCGTCCGCGCCCTGCTGGCCAAGCACGCCACGCCCGCCGCGGTGCGCGCCGCCATGGACACCGATCTCGGGTACGACCCGAAGTTGTGGACGATGCTGTGCGAGCAGGTCGGCGTCGCCGCGCTCGCGGTGCCCGAGGAGTGGGGTGGAGCGGGCGCCGGACTGGTCGAATCGCTGATGGTGGTGGGCGAATTGGGCCGCACGCTGGCCGGGGTCCCGATGCTCGGCTCTGCCGTGCTCGGTGTCCAGGCGATCCTGCTCTCGGGCGATGAGCAGGCCTGTGCTCGGCTGCTGCCGGATCTGGCCGAGGGTTCGCGCACGGCGGCGCTGTGCTGGGCCGACGCCACCGGCTGGGACTCCGCGGGCGTGCGCGCGAGCGACGGGAAGCTCAACGGCGCAGCGCATTACGTGCTGCACGGCGCCCAGGCTGATCTGCTGCTCGTCCTCACCGATGACGGCCTGTTCGAGACCACGTCCGACGCGCCCGGCGTGGCCGTCTCCCCGACCCCCGGCCTCGACCCCACCCGCAAGCTGGCCGTCATCACCTTCACCGACACCCCGGCGACCAGGATCGGCACCGGCGACCCCGCCGCCCTGCGCACTCGCCTGCGCGAGATCGCCTGGGCCGCACTCGCCGCTGAGCAGGTCGGCGCCGCCAGGCACTGCCTGGAGATGACGGTGGAATACACCGCCTCGCGCGTGCAGTTCGGCAGGCCGATCGGCAGCTTCCAGGCGCTCAAGCACCGGATGGCCGATATGTACGTGCTGGTGGAGTCTGCCGAGTCGACGGCGCTGGCCGCCGCCCAGGCCGTGGCCGAGAACAGCGTCTCGGCCGCCGAGGACGTCTACGTCGCCCGCAAGCACTGCACGGACACGTTCTCGCACGTGGCCGCCGAGATGATCCAGTTGCACGGCGGTATCGCCATCACCTGGGAACACGACGCCCACCTGTACTTCAAGCGGGCCCACGCGACGGCTCACCTGTTCGGCACCGGAAGCCGCCCAGTCGCGGCCGCCTAGTGCCTGTTCGAAGTCCGCCGACGCGCTGCGAGATGCGCTGAGCATTCACCAACCGCTCCGATGGTCCCGATTGCGACCGATCGGCGGAAGAATGAATGTGCAGCGCGGTGGTCGACGGAATCGTTCGACTCTGCGCGAGAGGCAACGTGCGGGTTGGTCGACGACTTCGAGAACAGGACTGCTTGCGCACCTAACCGAAACCCCAGCCGCACGTCGGCTGGGGTTTTCGGCGTCTGTGCGTCATCTCACCGCGTCGACATACCGCGGAGCCTCGATTTAGATAGTTAGCTTATGCAATAATATGGAACGTGCAGCAGACAGAGCAGCCCTCCCCGGACGACATCGTGGTCGACCTGTTGGTCACTGCCGGTCGGCTCACCCGGCTCGCCGGGGCGATCAGCAACGACGATCTGCCCCGCGCGGTCCTGCGGGCCCTCGCCGTACTCGACGAGCACGGCGGCCTGCGGGTCAGCGACTTCGCCCGGATCGATCGATGTTCGCAACCGGCGGCAACGGCGCTGATCGGTCGGCTCGTCGCCGACGGATTCGCCTCCCGCACCAGGGACCCGCAGGACTCCAGGGCGGTTCTCATCGAACTGACCCCGGCGGGCCGGAACCGCCTCGTCGAGGCCAGACGCGCCTTCGCGGCGGCCATGGCTCCCGGACTCGCCGACTTCGATCTCGATCGCCTGATCCGGCTCGACACCGACATGAACGACCTGCTGACAGCCCTGCGTGCGGTTGCCCGCGGTCATCAGTGAAGCAACCAGGAGCGCCGATGAACGAGCACAGCGAGCCAATCACGTGCCAGCGCGCACTGCGCATGCCGCAGCCGAGCGCCGGCGAGGCGGAGGCATGAGCATCCCCGAGTTGACTCGCGCCGACGACACCGCCGCAGCAGCCACCGCCCCGTCCGGACAACCCAAGGCCGTCTGGGCCGTCGCCTTCGCGAGTGTCATCGCGTTCATGGGCATCGGCCTGGTTGATCCGCAGCGGGTGATCGGTCGTCAGACGCCTGAGCTGGTCGATCACCTCCGCATGGTTGCCCATGGCGACTTCCAGTTCCAGTTGTTCCTCGAGCACGTCGAGGCGTCGCTCGGCCAGCCTGTCGCGCTCGGCGTAGAGGAACGGGCTGTTCAGCCCGTCGCACAGGGGTCCTCGCCACAGGCCCAACGCAGACCGCAGGTGCTCGGTGGCACCTGACAGATCCCCGGCAGCGCGTGCGGCCCGCGCCCGCGCCACCGTGCACTCGAACACGTCCAGATCCAGGCCGCCGCCGGCCACGGTCAGCACGTATCCGCTATCGGCCCAAACGAGTCGGCTGGACGGCCCCCTGACTTGCCGGTCGGGATCGAGAACCTTGCGCAAGCGCGAAACATGACGCTGGAGAAGGTTGACCGCGTGGGTGGGGCTCGTATCGCCCCACACGGCGTCGATCAATTGTTCTCGGCCCAGAAGCCGATTCGCGTGCAGCAGCATGACAGCGAGGACCACTCGCTGCTGCAGAGGTCCAGGATCGATGGCAGTCTCGCCCCGCCAGGCTCGCAGCGGTCCGAGAACCTCGAACCGCACAGCCGACTCTTCGCAATCGATCATAGGACTTTTGCTTCGGTGGGAAATGGGATTCGGAACCGCGACCGTCGTTGCAGTGGTATATCTCGCGGATCGGCTCCCCGTACTGAGTAGTGCAGCCAAGGCATCATCAAAGCTTCCCCCGAGTCTTGAGTCTCAAACTATCGCTTTGTACTAAGTCTTCCACGCCGGACAGGCGGCCGCGGTGTCGGTGTGAAGTGTCACTTCCGGTGGTTGTCCTGTAACGAAAACGGATTAGGTAGTTGCCGTAAGTAGTTGTTGCACAGTTGCTTTCGGTCCACGGTGAGGCGCCTCGAAGATCATGTCGACGGCGTCGCGAGCCCTACCTTCCGTCGGTTGAACCAGCGTGTGCGGCTCGCGCCGTTCGGGTTGGATCGGGTCGCCATGTGGACATATTTCAGGGTGACGGCTCGGTCTGGAACCTTTCATTTCGACACCCCCGGTAGCGACACATCGACCAATCGCAGCAAACCGAAAGAACGAATTTCCACGATGTGTATCAGGGCGGGGGTCGCTCGCCTCTAGCAATACGTGGTGTCCCCACGGCACTACATAGGCCCCGTGCCGACAACGCACACCACACAGGCTGATTCCAAGGGTGAGGGTAATAGCGGTATGAGTAAAAGCGGCGCATCCGCACCGACGAACAAGTGGGTCGGCGGGCATGCGATAGTGCTGGGCGCGAGTGTCTCCGGACTCCTCGCGGCGCGGGTCCTCGCGGACGTGTACGACCGCATCACGCTGATCGAACGCGACCGGGTGTCAGAGGTGGGCATAGCGCCCCGGCGAGGAGCGCCGCAGGGCCGGCATGCTCACGGACTGCTCTCCCGCGGAGCCGAGATATTCGAGGAGCTGTTTCCGGGGCTGCTCGAGGAATTCGTCGCCGGTGGGGCGCCGACCATCAGCTCGCCCGCCGAGCTGAGGAACAATCTGGGTGGCCATTTGCTCTGCATGACGGGCGAGTACACCGAACTCTCCGACACCTACCAGCCGAGCCGGCCGCACTTGGAGAGCATGGTTCGCACCCGGGTCACCGGGCTGCCGAACGTCAAATTGATCGATGGCTGCCAGGTGGTCGGTCTGGAAACGACCGACGACAACACACGGGTTCTCGGCGTCGAGGTCCTGTACACCGAGGACCACTCCGCCGACGTCATACACGCCGACCTGGTGGTCGACGCGACCGGGCGCTCCGGACGAGCCACCAAGTGGCTGGAGTCGATGGGGTATGCACCGCCGCCGGAGGAATCACTGCAGGTCGACCTCCTTTATGTCAGCCAGCACCTGCGGCCGGTCCCCGGCTCGATGGGCAGGGAGAAGGTCGTGATCATCGGCCACGCCCCGACGCGTCCGACCGGTGCCGAATACCTGGAGCAGGAAGACGGCCGTTGGATTTTGACACTGATCGGCTACGGCGGCCACCACCCGCCGACCGACCAGGCCGGGTTCCTGGCGTTCGCCGAGCCGATCGTCCCGCCGCACGTGTTCGCATCGATCCGCGACGCTGAACCGCTGAGTGAGATTGTCGCGCATCGGTTCCCGGCGAGCATCCGCCGCAGGTACGAGAAACTGTCCCAGTTCCCGGAAGGCCTGCTCGTGGTCGGTGATGCGATCTGCAGTTTCAACCCGATCTATGCACAGGGCATGACCGTGGCCGCCATCCAGGCGGAGACCCTCCGGAACACGCTTCAAGGCGGCGGGGACCGGCTGGCGCAGCGGTTCTTCAAGGCCGTCTCGAAGCCGCTCGGTGTCACCTGGCAGATGGCCACCGGAAGCGACCTGTCCATCCCGCAAGTCCAAGGGCCCCGGCCGCTTCCCGTGCGGATGATCAACGCCTACATCAACATGGTCTTGACCGCCGCGGAGCAGGACAGTGTGCTGGCCGAGCGGTTCCTGAAGGTGCAGTACCTGCTCGTCCCGCCGACCACGCTGATGCGGCCGGGAAACATGGCCCGGGTCTTCGCCGGAAACCTGCGCCGCCGCCGCTGACCGGAACGGCTTCTCCTTTCTCATCGCGCACCGAACCGCGACTCGAGTCGCACAGTGCTGCCCGGATCTCGACCGAGATCTATGGGCCCGCTTCACGCTGCCTCCGGCCCGGCATTCGCCGGGACCGTGGCCATCAAAGACACACAAGGTTAGGAGATACGGGCATGCCCCAGACTGAACCCGCTGCGAACGTGGCGCCGACCGATGACGAGGTGCGCCGACACAACCGCGCGATCGTCGAAACCTACATGGCCACCCGCGGGGAAGACCGGTTGCGCCGCAATCTGTTGTTCACCGAGGACGGCGTCGGCGGCCTCTGGACCAACGACACCGGCCAGCCGATCGCGATCAGCGGCCGGGACCGCCTCGGTGAGCACGGCGCATGGTCGCTCCAGTGCTTTCCCGACTGGGTCTGGACCAACGTCGAGATCTTCGACACCCAGGACCCGAACCGGTTCTGGGTCGAGTGTGACGGTGAAGGCCAGATCGTGTTCCCCGGCTACCCGGTCGGCCACTACCGCAACCACTTCCTGCACTCTTTCCTGTTCGAGAACGGGAAGATCAAGCAGCAGCGCGAATTCATGAACCCGATCGAGCAGTACCGCGCCCTTGGTATCGCCATTCCGGCCATCCGACGTGACGGAATCCCGACATGAGTTCGATCGAGGACCACATCACCCCGGAGATGCGCCGGGGCGCCCAGCAGCCGATCTGGGAGAACTCCGAGCAGGTCCGGTCGGCGCGCGAACACCTGGCGTCCGCCACCCCGCTTGTCCAACCCGCCGACGTGGACAAGCTTCACGGCAGACTGTCCGACGCGGCCCGGGGCGAGCTGCTGGTGCTGCAAATCGGTGACTGTGCAGAGGATCCGGCGGAACGCACAGCTGAACACGTCGCGGCCAAGACAGAACTGCTCGAAGGGCTCGCCGACATGCTGGAGCGCGCCTCCGGGGTACCCGTGCTGCGGGTCGGGCGGATCGCCGGACAGTTCGCCAAGCCCCGGTCGAAGGACACGGAGTCGATCGACGGAATGGAGGTGCCGAGCTACCGCGGGCACCTAGTCAACGGCCCCGAGCCAGATCTCGAGAGCCGTCGACCCGACCCGATGCGGATGGTCACCGGCTTCAGTGCGGCCGGTGAGATCATGGACCGGCTGGGTTGGCGACCGGCCGGAGCGGAGTCGAGTCGGCCAACTGCGAAGCCGACCGTGTGGACGAGCCATGAGGCTCTGCTGTTGGACTACGAGCAGCCACTGGTCCGGAAGCATTCCGACGGCAGGCTCTGGCTGAGTTCCACCCACTGGCCGTGGATCGGCGAGCGGACCCGTCAGCTGCACGGTCCGCACCTGGCCCTGCTCGCGCAGGTATCCAATCCGGTCGCCTGCAAGGTCGGGCCGAGCATGAGCGCCGGTGAGATCACCCTGCTGTGCGATCTCCTTGATCCGAACAGGGAACCCGGTCGGCTCACCCTCATCGCCAGGATGGGCGTCGACGCCGTCGCCACAAAGTTGCCCGAGCTCGTCGAAGCCGTACGGTCCGCCGGCCACCCGGTGATCTGGCTCTGTGACCCGATGCACGGCAACAACACGGTCACCCCTGAAGGCGGCAAGACCCGGTACGTGACCACGGTTGTCAGCGAGGTGGGGGGCGGGGGGCGGGGGGGGGGAAAGCGCCGGCGGGGGGGGGGGGGCGGGCGCGCCCGGGGGGGGCTGTGGTGGCGGTGGCGCCGACGAAACCGGCGACCGTCTCGTCGGCGGGGGCGGCCAG
>NZ_JBHXMY010000024.1:0-5825 GCF_042720195.1 Nocardia sp. NPDC058497
CGACCAGCGGTTTTAACCACGCAGGTGGACCGCAGATGATCGACATCGCCAACGGGAGACCGAGCAGACCCGCGCGGATGACCGATTCGGGACTGCCGCCGACCGCGATCCACACGGGCAGCGGCCGGTCGTCGGTGCGCGGATACACCGTCGCCTCACGCAGCGGCGCGCGGAACCGGCCCGACCAGGTCACCGGATCCTCCTCGCGCAGCCGCAGCAGCAGGGCCAGCTTCTCCTCGAACAGTGCGTCGTAATCGGCGAGATCGTAGCCGAACAGGGGGAACGACTCGGTGAACGAGCCACGTCCGGCCATCAGCTCCGCCCGCCCGTTCGACAACCCGTCCAGGGTCGCGAAGTCCTGGTAGACCCGGACCGGATCGTCGGAGCTGAGGACGGTCACCGCGCTGGTCAGCTGGATGCGCTCGGTGCGCGCCGCCGCGGCGGCCAGCACGACGGCGGGGGAGGAGGCCGCGAAATCCTTGCGATGGTGCTCGCCGACGCCGTAGACATCCAGGCCCGCGGTTTCGGTCGCGACGGCCTCGTCGACGACCTGGCGCAGGCGCTCGGCGGCGGTCGGTGCGGGCTGGTCGCCGGTGGCGTACAGCTCGGCGAAGGTGGTCAGCCCCAGTTCCATATGAACCTCGTTTCGGGATGCGGTCTGCTCCGGTCATCCTCTAAACGGACCGTGGTCCGACGAAATTCCCGCCATTGTGGATGGATGCAGATTATCTATAACAAAACTATAGTGGCCGTATGACTGCCCTGGCGCCCACCCGCACCGAACCCGACCTGTCCTTCCTGCTCGACCGGACGAGTCATGTCCTGCGCACTCAGATGGCGGCGGCGCTGGCCGAGATCGGCCTGACCGCCCGCATGCACTGCGTGCTGGTGCACGCGCTCGAAGCCGAGCGCACCCAGGCTCAGCTCGCTGAACTCGGTGATATGGACAAGACGACGATGGTCGTCACCGTCGATGCGCTGGAGAAGGCGGGTCTGGCCGAACGTAAGCCGTCGAGTACTGACCGCCGCGCTCGCATCATCGCGGTGACGCCCGAGGGCGCGAAGCTCGCCGCGCGCAGTGCCGAAATCGTCGACGGCGTGCATGAGGCGGCCCTTGGGTCGCTGCCGAAGGTGGAGCGCGAAACTCTGGTTCGCGCACTGAATTTACTGGTGGAGGGCCATTTGTCGACCGTGGTGGAGGCCGCGCCGGCGCGCCGCGCACGGCAATAGTCCGTAATAGATTGTCTACAACGAAACTATCTAGTACGGTCGCTTCATGACCACTTCTCAGCGCATCGCTCTCGCGGTGCTGTCGGCGGCGACGCTGATGACCATCCTCGACGGCAGTATCGTGACCGTCGCCATGCCGGCGATCCAGGACGACCTCGGCTTCTCGCCCGCCGGTCTGAGCTGGACCGTGAACGCGTACCTGATCGCCTTCGGCGGCCTGCTCCTGCTGGCCGGCCGGCTGGGCGACCTGATCGGCCGCAAGACGATGTTCCTCACCGGCACTGTCGTTTTCACCGCGGCATCGCTGCTGGCCGGTGCGGCGACGAGCCCGGCGATGCTGGTCGCCGCGCGTTTCCTGCAGGGTGTCGGCAGCGCGATCGCCGCCTCGGTGGTGCTCGGCATCCTGGTGACGATGTTCCCGGGTCCGCGTGAACGGGCGACGGCCATCGGCATTTTCAGCTTCACCGGTGCCGCGGGCGCCTCGATCGGCCAGGTGCTCGGCGGGGTGCTCACCGATGCGCTGAACTGGCACTGGATCTTTCTGATCAATGTGCCGATCGGGCTCGTGACCGTGCTGGTCGCGGTCAAGGCGCTGCCCGCCGACCGTGGGCTCGGCTGGGCCGCGGGCGCTGATGTCCTCGGTGCGGTCCTGGTGACCACCGGTCTGATGCTCGGCATCTACACCGTCGTCGAGGTCGAGCGATACGGCTGGAATTCACCGCACACCCTGGGTCTGGGCGGGCTAGCCGCCGCGCTGCTGGTCGCCTTCGTCGTCCGGCAGGCGACCGCTCGTAATCCGCTGCTGCCCCTGCGAATCTTCCGCTCCCGCACCGTGTCCGGTGCCAATGTGGTGCAGATGCTGACGCTGTCGGCCATGTTCGCCTTCCAGATCATTGTCGCGCTCTACCTGCAGAAGGTGCTGGGCTACAACGCTTTGCAGACGGGTCTGGCCATGCTGCCCGCTGCCGTCGCGATCGGTGGGGTGTCGCTGTTCGCCTCGGCTCGGCTCATCACCCGCTTCGGTGAACGCACTGTGCTCGTCGCCGGTCTGGTGCTGCTGCTGGCCGGAATGGCGTGGCTCACCAGGCTTCCGGTGCAGGCTGACTATGTCGTCGACCTGCTGCCGATGATGGTGCTGATCGCCGGCGGCGGACTGGTCCTGCCCGCGCTCACCGGACTGGGCATGTCGGGTGCCGCGGCCGACGATGCCGGGCTGGCTTCGGGCCTGTTCAACACCACCCAGCAGGTGGGTATGGCGATCGGGATCGCGGTCCTGTCCACCCTGGCCGCCGCGCGGACCGGAGCCGAGCTCGCGGCGGGCGTGTCGGATGCCGTTGCGCTGACCAGCGGCTACCGGCTGGCGTTCACTGTGGCGGCGGGGCTGCTGGCGACGGCCCTGGTCGTCAGCGTGACCGTGCTGCGCCGTCCGGGCACCACCACCGAAGCCGCCCCGGCCGCGACCCCGGTTCCTGCGTTCTGAGCCGGCAGGCCGCAGGGGCCCGCATCGCGGAACCACCCCTGCGGCCACCCCGGTTCCTTCTCGCACAACGCCGCCGCCATCCCGATGTCGACGGCGAGCTGCGTGACCGCGGGGACGGATCGACCAGGTCATACCGGCCGAACTGAATCAGCAGATCCCGTCCGTCCCGGTGCCCGCGAGGAGGTCGAGCTGATCGAGTGCTTTCGTACCGAGGCGGCCGACGAACCCGACGGCGGGTATTGCCTGCAGTCCGGTCCCCGGATAGCCGCTACCGCTCCAGCCGCTGAGTCTCGGCGAGGCGGGTGTCGAACCAGCTGACGAGCTCCGGGTCGTCGAGACCATCGGCGACGAGCGTCGCCGCGGACAGATCGTGTGAGCGGGTGTAGGCGTTCTGCGCTGCGACACACCGCAATCGGGCTGCCGTCGCGGCCAGGACGCCGTTGGCTGAGTCCTCCACGGCCACAGTGTGTTCGGGATCGCAGCCCGTCCTGTCCAGCACCTCGAGGTATACCGCCGGGCTCGGCTTGAGGTCGGGCACTTCGGTTCCGGTGACAACGGTGTCGAACACGTCGCCGAACGCGTTTCGCAGCAACGGTTCCACCCAGGCGCGGGTGCCGGTAGTCGCCACATGCAGCGCGACACCGCGCGCGGTGAGCTGCTCGATGAGCTGGAGTGCGCCCGGCCTCGGCTGGATCTGCCCGTCCTCGACCAGGCGCCGCATGATCCGTGTCTTGCTGGGGTGCAACCGTTCCGCGAGCTCCCTGGCGTGCACCGGTGGCCTGCCGGTGCTCTCGAACCAGTACGTCATCCGGTGTGTTCCGCCCGCGATCTTCAGCAGCTGTCCGTAGCAGTCGACGTCCCACCGGTCGGGTAGCCCGGCTTCGGCGAAGGCCGCGTTGAACGCGACCCGGTGACCGTCGCGTTCGCTGTCGACCAGCGTGCCGTCCACATCGAAGATCACCGCATCCAGGCGAGTCATCTTGTCCCGCCGAGGTATTCGCCGATTCGGGTGAGCACGGCCTGCACGGTGAAGCCGCAATGAGCCATGACCTCAGCGCCCGGACCGCTGTGTCCGAACTCGTCGATGCCGATCGCGAGATCGACCACCCCCGCCCAGCCCGCGGTGCTGCCAGCCTCGATACTGATGGTGTGCGCGGAGGGGTCGGGGGAGTAGCGCGACCGGTCCAGCGCCGACACCACACGAACCGTGTAGCCATCCGCCCGAAGCTGTTCGGCAACGGCGGCAGCCAGCGCGACCTCCGAGCCGGTGGCAACGAGCTCGACGGTGCGGAGGTCCTGGCCGCGGCCGGAATCTGCTGCGGCGGAATGTGAGTTGGTCCCGGGATAGCGGGAGTTGTCTTGTGGCAGTGCCTGTCTGGACAGGATCAGCGCGGTCGGACCGTCGGTGCGGGTGAGCGCCAGCTCCCAAGCCAGGGCCGTCTCGGCGTCGTCGGCCGGGCGCAGCACCTGCAAGCCGGGGATCACGCGCAACGATTCGACGTGTTCGACAGGCTGGTGGGTCGGTCCGTCCTCGCCGACGGCGATCGAGTCGTGGGTGAGCACGTAGATCACCGGCTGGCTCATCAGTGCCGACAGGCGCAATGCCGGGCGCAGATAGTCGGCGAACACCAGGAATGTACTGCCGAATACCCGGAATCCGCCGTGCAGGCTGATCCCGTTGAGGATGGCGGCCATCCCGAATTCGCGGATGCCGAACGCGATCGCGGTGCGCGAGTAGTCGTCTCGGGTCACGACCGGGCCGCAGGTTGTGCCGGTCGATCCCGCGAGGTCGGCCGAGCCGCCCACCAGCTCCGGCAGCACCGACAGCACGGCATCCAGGCACGCCTGCGAGGACTGCCGAGTCGCCCGCCGTGCATCCCCGACTATCCCGGACAGCGCATCGGCGAGCCCGGCGGGCAGGATCCGCGCGCCGGCGCGGGTGAACTCCTCGGCGCGTTCCGGTGCGGTAGAGGAGAATTCGGCGAACCGGGAGACCCAGTCCGCGCGGTCCTCGGCGCCGATCTCCGCGAGTACCGCACACGTCGCACCGACCTGCTCGGGCACCGTGAACGGCGGATAGTCCCATCCCGCAATCTCTTTGGCCCGGGCCAGCTGATCGGCGCCCAACGGTGACCCGTGTGCCTTCGCCGTACCCGCCACGTCGGGGGCGCCATGGCCGATCATCGTACGGACGGCCAGGAAGCTCGGGCGCGGATCGGCTTTGGCGCGGCGGAGGGCCGCATCGATCGCCTCGATATCGGTGCCGTCCGGCACCACCTCGGTGTGCCAGCCGTAGGCGGCGAAGCGGGTGATCTGGTCGTCACCGCACGAACGGTCCACCGAACCATCGATGGTGATGGCATTGTCGTCCCAGAGCACGATCAACCGGCCAAGCCCGAGATGGCCGGCGAAGGAAGCGGCCTCGTGGCTGACGCCCTCCATCAGGCATCCGTCGCCGACGATCGCGTAGGTGCGGTGATCGGTGATCTCGGGGTAGCGGGCGTGGGACATGCGCTCCGCCAAGGCCATTCCCACCGCCATCGCCAGCCCCTGACCGAGTGGCCCGGTCGTGCACTCCACGCCCGGGGTCTCGCCGAATTCCGGGTGACCCGGTGTCCGAGACCCCAGCTGACGGAAGCGACGCAACTCCTCGATAGGCAGTTCGTAGCCGAACAGGTGCAGCAGCCCGTACAGCAGGGCCGAACCGTGCCCGGCGGAGAGCACGAACCGATCCCGGTCGGCCCACCCCGGGTCCGCCGGATCGTGCCGCAGATGCCTGCTCCACAGCGTCCACGCCATCGGCGCCGCCCCCATCGGCATGCCGGGATGGCCGGAGTTCGCGGCCTCGACCATATCGGCGGCGAGGAACCGCAGGGTGTCGACGGCGAGCTGGTCGGTCTCGACCGACGGCGCGACGAGGGGCCGATGGACAGTGGATTCCGGCATGACGCGGCCTTCCTGATCGGGTCCGTCCATCGGACAGCATCGGTGTCGCGGCCCCCGCCCCCCCCCGGGGGGGGCCGCGGGGGTTATGCGCCAAATTCCGCGGGCCACCCGGGTGTTGGGAGCTATTGAGGGCGGTTTGCCACCCCCGTAACCGGACTGCTCGGCCCCG
>NZ_JBHXMY010000024.1:5835-20400 GCF_042720195.1 Nocardia sp. NPDC058497
CTCCCCCCGGCGGGTGGGCGCGCGGGTGATATCCGCCAAATGCCGGGAGCCACCGGGGTTTTCGGTCGTAAGCTGGCGGTATGCCGACCCCGTTACGGCTTGTGCTCGTCGACGATCACGAGATGGTCCTGCACGGGCTCGACGCGATGCTCGGCCACTTTCCCGACGAGGTCGTCATCGTCGGGCAGTCCACCACCGACACGGCCGCGCTGCGGATGGTCGCCGAGCATCGGCCCGATATCGTGCTGTGCGATGTCCGCATCGGCAAGGCCAGCGGACTCGATCTGTGCAGGCAGATCACCGTGCAGTATCCGGAGACGAAGGTCGTGCTGCTCACCGTCTACGACGACGAGCACTACCTGTACCAGGCCCTGCGCGCCGGCGCCGCGGGCTACATCCTCAAACGGGTCGACGGGCGCGAACTCGTCGCCCAGCTGCTGCGGGCGGGGGAGGGGGAGACCGTCGTCGACCCGGCACTGGCCGGTCGGGTGGCGCTGGCCGCGGCGCGCCTCGACGCGGGGCAGTTCTGGTCCGGCGCGCATCTGGGGCTGACCCAGCGGGAATCGGAAGTGCTGGGGCTGTTGGTGTCCGGGTATTCGAACCGGGCGGTGGCGGGCAAGCTGGTGGTCAGCGAGGACACAGTGAAGACGCATATCCGCGGGCTGTATCGCAAACTCGGGGTGTCCGATCGCAGCGGGGCGATCGCGGTCGCGTTGCGCGAGGGGCTGTTCCGTTGACCGCTGCGGCGCCGACCGCGGCCGAGCTCGCCCCACTCCTCGCCGCCGACGGTGTGCTGCTCTACGCCGTCGACGGGCAGGACCTCGGCATCGTCGACCTGTGGCCCGCGCATCCGTCGGCGGGCTCGCTCACCTTGCAGGTCGGGTTCGGGGTGACCGGGTTGGTCGCCCGGACCGGCAAACCGGTCCTGCTCGAGGTCGACTCGCCACGCAATGCACTGCACCGCAAGCTGTTACAGCTCGACCCGGACCAGACCGTCACCCGGATGTGCCTGCCGCTGCCGGGAATAGACGGCGCGGTGGTCGGTGTGCTGGCGGCCCACCGCCACCCGGCCGCGCCGTTCGGGCCCGATGATCTCGCGCGCGCCGAACCCTACGCGGCGATCCTCGGTCTGTCGTTGCACGCGCACCGGTTGTGGCGCACGGTCAACCGGCACCGCAGTGAGCGTGATCGCCTTGTCGAGCAAGCGATCTCGGCGCAGGAAGCCGAGCGACGCCGGATCGCCTTCGACCTGCACGACGGGGTGACCACCGCGCTCGCGTCCATGTCGTTCCACCTGTCCGCGGCCGACCTCACCGTCTCCGAACTCGCCGCCCACGTCGCCACCGATGACGAAACCGGTGCGCGTGCTCTGGCGCGCGCCCGCGAAGAACTGGTCAGCGCCCGCGCACTGGCGGATTTCGCCTACAACGAGACCAGGGCGGCGATCTCGGGCCTGCACAGCCTCGTCCTCGACGACCTCGGCCTGGTCGCCGCCATCGAATCGCTGGTGCGCACGGCGAGCACCGGCGACGGTCCGTCGATCGAGTTCCTTGTCGACCCGGCGGCCGCCGTCGGCGACATCCCCGATCACGCGGCCGCCGCCCTGTACCGGATCGCGCAGGAAGCGCTGGCCAACGCGGTCAAACACGCGGGCGCGAGCCGGATCGTGCTGTCGCTGCGCCGGGTCGGTGACTCGGTCGTCCTCGGCTGCTCCGACGACGGCGCGGGCTTCGACCCGGTCGCCCGCCGGGAAGCTCGGGCCGTCGACGGAGAGCAGCATTTCGGTCTGAGTTCGATCGCCGAGCGCTGCGCCGTCATCGAGGCCTCGCTGCGGGTCGAGTCGATGCGGGGGCGCGGGACGATCCTGCTGGTAGAGCTGCCTATCCGGTAGTCAGCGGGCGAATTGATGCCGGTGCGCGGCCGGCCGAGCTGCTCGTCGGTAGTCAGCGGAGCGCCTTGATGCCAGGCTGCGGGTCCGGACGGCCGAATCGTCAGCGGGTCGCGTCGGCCGCGCTTCGGCAATTGCCGAGCAGAATCTTTTGCGCCGCAGTCACTTCTTTGGATTCCGCCCAAGCATGCAGGGCCGCGCTGACCAGTGCCCGGCCGAACGAGAAGGTCACCGCCCACGGTCGGCCCGCGAGGATGGTGAGGTTGCCCAGGTAGTCGCAGACCTGCTCGGTCGGTTGCCCACCGGACAGGAACGCGATCCCGGGCACGGCGGCGGGCACGGTCTCACGCAGCACCGCGAAGGTCGCCGCCACCACGTCGTCCACCGCCGCCGGCGCGGCATCGAGACCCGGCGTCACGAAGTTCGGCTTGAGCACGATGCCCGACAGGTCGACACCGGCGGCATCGAGCGCGGCGAACACCGATCGCAGGGCCAGCCGGGTCGCCTCGGCCGAGGCGTCGAGGTCGTGGTCACCGGTGCACAGCACCTCCGGCTCGACGATCGGGACGATGCCGTGCCGCTGACACAGCGCCGCGTAGCGCGCCAGCGCGTGCCCGTTGGCGTGCGCGGCGTAGGGCGTGATCGACCGCACGTCGAAGACGGCCCGCCACTTGGCGAACGCGGCGCCGCGCTCGGCATAGGCCGCCAGCCGGGCGCCGAGCCCGTCGAGTCCCTCGGTGACCAGAGCGCCGCCCTGGCCGGGAAGTCCCGTGGTGCCGGTGTCGACCTTGATGCCGGGCAGGATGCCCAGCTCGCGTGCCGCGACCGGGAACGCGCGGCCGTCGGCGAGATCCTGACCGAAAGTCTCGTCGCACAGGATGATTCCGCTGATCCACTCCGCCAGGCCGTCGGCGGTGAGCAGCACTGCGCGGTAGTCGCGCCGGGTGGTCGCGCTCGCGGGAATGCCCTCCTGTTCCAGGCGGGCGGACATGGTCCTGATCGACTCGTCGGCGGCGAGGATGCCGCGGCCGCCGCCGGTCAGCTGCTGGGCGACGGCGGCGAGAGTCGTGGCGGGAAGTGTCGTCATGGACAGAGCATGCGAGCGGTTCCGGACCGCGTCCTCACCCCTGCGGGCGATACCGGGTGTGAACTGCCGCGTTGACAACCGGGACGAAACTGGGAAGCCTTTGGGTCATCCTGTCTGACCGCAGTGCCACGGCACGGAAAGAAGCTGGTGATGACCTCGATCGATGACCCCGCCGACGACCTGTCGGTGACTCCGCCGAAGACCTGGGCGGCGGGTGTTCCCGGGGTGGTCCACGCACTCGAGTACTCGCTGTCGCAGACCTCCGCCAAGCGCACCGCGCTGACGCTGCTGAACGTCAACCAGACCGAGGGCTTCGACTGCCCGGGCTGTGCCTGGCCGGAACCGAAACATCGGCACAAGAACGAGTACTGCGAGAACGGCGCCAAACACGTCAGCGACGAGGCGACCACCCGACGGGTCACCCGCGAGTTCTTCGCCACCCACACCGTCGACGAACTCGACGCCACCTCCGACTACTGGCTCAACCAGCAGGGCAGGCTGACCGAGCCGATGGTCAAGCGGCCCGGCGCGACCCACTACGAGCCGATCGGCTGGGACGCCGCCCTCGACCTGATCGCCACCACGCTGCGCGGGCTCGACTCGCCGAACGAGGCACTGTTCTACACCTCGGGCAGGCTCAACAACGAGGCCGCGTTCCTGCTGCAACTCTTCGCCAGGGCCTACGGCACGAACAATCTGCCCGACTGCTCGAACATGTGCCACGAGTCGAGCGGTTCGGCACTGAATCAGACGCTGGGCGTCGGCAAGGGCAGCGTGTCGCTGGACGACATCTACGCCGCCGATCTGATCTTCGTCGTCGGCCAGAACCCGGGCACCAACCATCCCCGGATGCTCTCGGCGCTGGAAGAGGCCAAACGCAACGGCGCGAAGGTCGTCGCGGTCAATCCGCTGCCCGAGGCCGGGCTGATCCGGTTCAAGAACCCGCAGGTCCCGCGCGGGGTGATCGGGCGCGGCACCGCCATCGCCGACCACTTCCTGCAGATCCGCCCCGGCGGCGACCTCGCCCTGTTCCAGACACTGAACCGGCTGCTGCTCGAAGCCGAGGACGCCGCGCCGGGCACCGTCCTCGACCACGACTTCATCCGCACCCAGACCACCGGCTTCGACGCCTTCGCCGCGCACACCGGACAGCTCGGCTGGGACGCCGCGCTCGAGGCCACCGGGCTGACCAGGGCGGCGATCGAGCAGGTGCACCAGCAGGTGCTCGCCTCGAAGAAGATCATCGTGTGCTGGGCGATGGGACTCACCCAGCACAAGCACGGCGTGCCGACGATCCGCGAAATCGTCGACTTCCTGCTGCTGCGTGGCAATCTCGGCCGCCCCGGCGCCGGCGTGTGCCCGGTCCGCGGGCACAGCAATGTGCAGGGCGACCGCACGATGGGCATCTGGGAACGGATGCCGCAGGCCTTCCTCGACGCACTCGGCACCGAGTTCGGCTTCACCCCGCCCGCCGCGCACGGACTGGATTCGGTCGCCGCGATCCGTGCCATGCGCGACGGCCAGGCGAAGGTATTCGTCGGTGTCGCAGGCAATTTCGCGCGCGCCACACCCGACAGCGCGGTGACCGAGGCCGCCCTGCGGCAGTGCGCGCTCACCGTGCAGATCTCCACGAAACTCAACCGCTCGCACACGGTGTGCGGTGAGACGGCGCTGATCCTGCCCACCCTCGGCCGCAGCGATCGCGACATCCAGGCGAGCGGCGAGCAGTTCGTCACCGTCGAGGACTCGATGAGCGAGGTGCACGCCTCCCGCGGTCGGCTCGACCCCGCTTCGCCCCACCTGCTCAGCGAGGTCGCCATCATCTCCCGGCTCGCGCAGCGCACGCTCGGCGCGACTCCGGCGATCCCGTGGGCGGAATTCGAAGCCGACTACAACACCGTGCGCGACCGCATCTCCCGGGTCGTGCCCGGTTTCGAGAACTTCACCGAGCGTGTCGCCCGGCCGGGTGGGCTGCGGCTGATCAACCCGGTCAACCAGGGCATCTACCGCACCGCCAGCGGCAAAGCGGAGTTCACCTGCAACGACTTCACGATGCTCGCGGTGCCGCCGGGGCATCTGCTGTTGCAGTCGCTGCGCTCCCATGACCAGTGGAACACCATCCCGTACGCGAACAACGACCGCTACCGCGGAATCCACAATGCGCGCCGGGTGGTGATGGTCAACCCGGACGACCTGGCCGAGCTCGGGCTAGCCGATCGCGACGTGGTCGACCTCGTCAGCGTCTGGCACGACGGGGTCGAGCGCCGCGCGGAGAACTTCGTCGTCGTGGCCTACCCGGCCAGCCGGGGTTCGGCGGCGGCGTACTACCCCGAGACCAATGTGCTCGTTCCGCTCGACAGCGTCGCCGACATCAGCAACACCCCGACCTCCAAGGGGATCGTGGTCCGCCTCGAACCGCGTCACAGCACCGACCAGGGGTCCTAGCTACACTCCCCTTATGTCCGTGCGCACCCGTCAGCCACTCGTTCCCGGCACCCAGTCGCCGATCCGGGACGTCCCGCGTTCCATCGAGCGTCCCGAATACGTGGGGAAGAAGACCGCGAACGAGGGCCACGAGCCCTGGGTGCAGACGGCCGAAACCATCGAGAAGATGCGGATCGCGGGCAAGATCGCCGCCCAGGCGCTGGAAGAGGCGGGCAAGGCGGTCGCGCCCGGCGTCACCACCGACGAACTGGACCGCATCGCGCACGAGTACATGTGCGACCACGGCGCCTACCCGTCCACGCTCGGCTACAAGGGCTTCCCCAAGTCCTGCTGCACCTCGCTCAACGAGGTCATCTGCCACGGCATCCCCGACTCGACCGTTATCTCCGACGGTGACATCGTCAATATCGACGTCACCGCCTACATCCACGGCGTGCACGGCGACACCAACAAGACCTTCCTCGCCGGCAATGTCGACGAGGAGGTGCGGCTGCTGGTCGAGCGCACCGAAGAGGCCACCAGCCGGGCCATCAAGGCGGTCAAGCCAGGGCGCGCGCTCAATGTGATCGGTCGCGTCATCGAGGCCTACGCCAACCGCTTCGGCTACGGCGTCGTCCGCGACTTCACCGGCCACGGCGTCGGCCCCACCTTCCACAGCGGCCTGGTGATCCTGCACTACGACCAGCCCAATATCGAGTCGGTCATCGAGCCGGGCATGACCTTCACCATCGAGCCGATGATCAACCTCGGCGGCATCGACTACGACATCTGGGACGACGGGTGGACCGTGGTCACCAAGGACCAGAAGTGGACCGCCCAGTTCGAGCACACCCTGGTTGTCACCGAAACGGGCGCGGAAATTCTCACGCTGCCGTGAGCTGGCCCGCCGGTTCGATGTGCGCGTCGGTGGCCTGCCAGGTCGAATCGGCATGGCGCGGTCGCCGTGCGGTCGTGGCGGGACCGACCTGCCCGAATCGACGCCCGGCATGAGCGGCTCTGCGCTACGCGGGGCGCTGCTGGTCGCGGGCACGACTTCCGACGCGGGGAAAAGCGTTGTGGTGGCAGGTATCTGCCGCATGCTCGCGCGGCGTGGGGTGCGGGTGGCGCCGTTCAAGGCGCAGAACATGTCCAACAATTCCGTCGTCACGGTGGACGGCGGGGAGATCGGGCGTGCCCAGGCGTTGCAGGCGCGGGCGTGTGGGCTGGAGCCGAGCGTGCGGTTCAATCCGGTTCTGCTCAAGCCGGGCAGCGATCGCCGCTCGCAGTTGGTGGTGCGAGGTCAGGCGGTCGGAACCGTCGGGGCCCGTGACTATTTCACTCGGCGACAGCAGTTGCGCGAGGTGGTCGCGGCCGAACTCGCCTCGCTGCGTGCGGAATTCGATGTGGTGATCTGTGAGGGCGCGGGATCGCCCGCCGAGATCAACTTGCGTGCCACGGATCTGGCGAACATGGGACTGGCACGGGCGGCGAATCTTCCGGTTCTGGTGGTCGGCGATATCGATCGCGGGGGAGTGCTCGCCCACCTGTTCGGCACCGTCGCGGTGCTGGAACCCGAAGACCAGCACCTCATCTCGGGCTTCCTCGTCAACAAGTTCCGTGGCGACGTCTCGCTGCTCCAGCCGGGCCTGGATCAGCTGACCGCCCTGACCGGCCGCCCCACCCTGGGCGTGCTGCCCTTCGCCGAAGAGCTGTGGCTCGACGCCGAGGACTCCCTCGGCACGGTCGCGGGCACGCCCGTCGGCCGACCGGCGCCACCCCACGGCACCGACTGGCTCACCGTCGCCGCGATCCGCCTGCCCCGCATCTCCAACTCCACCGACATCGAAGCCCTCGCCTGCGAACCCGGCGTCGCCGTCCGCTGGGCCGACAGTCCCCATCAGCTGACCACCGCCGACCTCGTCGTCCTGCCCGGCTCCAAGTCGACCATCTCCGATCTGGAATGGTTGCGCACCAAGGGAATCGACGACGCCCTGCGCAGCCGCGCCGCAGCAGGCCGCCCTATTCTCGGTATCTGCGGCGGCTACCAGATGCTCGGCCGCCGCATCGTCGACGGCGTCGAACACGCCGCAGATCCATCGATCGCGGAGCCGGACTCGGACCAGCCGTATGTGGCCGACGGACTCGGCCTGCTCGACCTCGACATCGAATTCGCGAACCCCAAAATCGCCCGTCAAGTGACAGGTGTGGCGGGTCGACTACCCCTGCACGGCTACGAGATCCACCACGGCCGCGTCACCCACAACGCCGACCCGGACTGGCTGACCATCGACGGCGCCTCCGAAGGCAGTGCGCGCCAAGCGATCTGGGGCACCCACGTCCACGGCCTCCTCGAATCAGACGAGTTCCGCCGCACCTGGCTCACCGACGTCGCGACCCACGCAGGCCGCACCGGTTTCGCCGTGGCACCCGCCACCTCGGTCTCGGCCATCCGATCCGCCCAACTGGACCTCCTCGCAGACCTCGTCGAACAGCACGTCGACCTCCCGGCGCTCGACCGCCTGATCAACACCGGCGCCCCCACCGGCCTGCCGGTCATCCGAACCGGAACAGTCCAGGTGTCCCCGCAGCCCAGTTGATAGCGTGACCGCATGAGCAGACAACCGGTGCCAGGCGGCGTGGTCCACACGCTGCCCGCGGACCTGCGGTCGGCATTGCTCACCAACCCGGTGGCACTCGAGGCCTGGCACGACATCACACCCCTGGCCCGCAACGAGTTCATCTGCTGGGTCGAGGACGCCAAGCAGCCCGCGACCCGGGAACGCCGAATCCGGCGAACCCAGGAAGAGCTGGCCGAGGGTCAGCGCCGCCCCTGCTGCTGGCCGGGATGCAAGCACCGCGAGCGCACCGGCCGATAGCAGCCGACCACTGTGCTGCCGGTCTCCTCACACCTCGTCGAGCTCCGCTGTGACAGGTCTGGCAATTCGGGCCCTCCGCGTTGGGAAACCCCAGGACAGGGGCGAAAACAGACCGGCCATCACGAGCGGAACACCCTGCCGTGTTCAGCCTGGCCGTGTACCGTACACCGGCATGAAATCTCGGCAGATCACGGTCGGTGACCGGGCTTGGACAGTGCGGGTCGACGGGCCGTCATCGCGGCACAATGTACTGCTGCTTCCCGACGCGGACGACCCTGCCGACGTCTTCGACCAGGTGTGCGCGCGCCTGCACGAATCCGATCTGCAGACCGTCGTGCTGGAGTCCGTCGACGGGCTGGAACCGGCCGCGATCCACGCCATTCTCGACGAGCTCGAGCTGCCGTATGTCAATGTCGCGGGCCGTGGTGCGGGCGCGGCGCTGGCCTGGCGGTTGTGCGCGGGACGGTTCGGCCGGTTCATGAGTCTGGTCGTCGCCGATCAGGGTCATCCGGCCGTGCCCGACGCCGACGGCAACGCCGCCGATCCGGCCTGTCCGCCGCTGGAGCTGCCGGTCACCATGCTGGTCACCAAGGGCCTGCCGCGCGCCACCGCCGACGCGTCGGGTCGCTACGTGTACGGCGAATTCCGGGTGGTCCCGCTCGAGGTCGACAACATCGCCACCGAGGGCGCCCACGAGCTGGCCACCGAGATCGTCCTGCGCACCAGCCTCTGGTGAGTTCGCCTCAGCTCTTGCGGTAAGTGACCAGCCAGTCGAGCCAGTTGTCGGTTTCGGCGAAAGCGTTGGCGCGCACCGCTTCCGAGGACAGGAACACGTCGTGGCGGGCGCCGTCGATCGGCACGATCGAGGTGCGCTCGCCCAGGCAACCCGCCCAGCGCTGGATCTGCTTGACATCGAGCACGGCGTCGGCCACGTCGACGGCGGGGCTGTGCTCACGGGCGAACTTGGTGAGCCGCGAGCGCAGAATCAGCGCGGGCACACCGATCGCCAGACCCTGGTGCAGGCGGGTCTGCCCCTGCCGGATGGCGCGCAGCCAGCCGATCCGCACCGGTTCGCCGGTCAGCGGCTTCCAGTCCAGGTTGTAATCCCACTCACCCGACCGGGTGTGATGCAGGCTGTCGCCGTAGGCGGTGCTGACGCCTATGCCGGGGATCATCGCGAACGCTCGCAACTTGCCGACGGCGTTGATGATCGGGGTGCCGACCGTCCGGTAGTAGGACGGGCCCTGCAGATCGAACCAGGGGCTGTTGAGGACGACGCCGACGACACCGGCCTTCGCGCTACCGCCCCTGGCCTCGAGCCGGTCCAGCCACAGCGGCACGACGAGCCCGCCGGTCGAATGCGCGACGATCAGCACGTCGTTGCCGGTTTCCGCGCGCGCGATCCGCAGCGCCTCGTTCAGCTCGGCGTCGTAGAGCGCCAGGTCGCTGACGTAGTGCGCGCTCTGCCCCACCCGCCGCGAACGGCCGCATTTGCGCAGGTCCAGGGCGTAGAAGCGATGGCCACGGGCAGCGAAATGCTCGGCCAGATGCTCCTGGAAGAAGTAGTCGGTGAAGCCGTGCACGTACAGCACGGTGGGCTCGGAAGCCGGGGCCTCGGCGTCGGGCAGGTAGCGCACGAGAGTGGCCACCACCTCGCCCTCACCGTCGGGGTCGGGGCCGAGCGGCAGGGTGCGCTGCTGGTAGTCGGTGCCGAGGACATCGGATTGCCACTGCTCATCGGTCCGCTCGGCGGCGCCGGCAGGCTCGAGTGAGGTTTCGTTCGTCACACCGGTCAATCTATCGCGCGGTCATCGCGACGTGCAGTGTTGGTTTAGATCACATTCGGGAGGTCGGTTGCAGAACTACGAACGGCTGAGGTGCACAATTGGCAACAGGTGAACGACGGGTAACCTACCCCCCGGCGATTCACCGCGAGTCGCACCAAACCCCAAAGCGCCCGCGCCCAAGCGAACTCACTCGCCGGTGAGTAGCTGAGAAGGACAAGGAAGTCGAAGTACCCGTGTCGAACGCTGCGAAGACTGAAAAGACCGATGTAGTTCTCTTCGGCGCAGGCATCATGAGTGCCACGCTGGGCGCGCTGCTGCGGCAGCTGCAGCCGGAGTGGACGATCTCGGTGTTCGAGCGGCTCGACGCCGCCGCCGCGGAGAGCAGCGATCCGTGGAACAACGCGGGCACCGGTCACTCGGCGCTGTGCGAGCTCAACTACAGCCCGCAGAACGCCGACGGCTCGGTCGACATCGGCAAGGCCGTCGACATCAACGAGCGCTTCCAGGTCTCGCGCCAGTTCTGGGCCTCGGCCGTCGACGCCGGCGTCCTCGACGATCCGTCCGGCTTCATCAACCCCATCCCGCACGTCAGCTTCGTGCACGGTGCCGACAACGTCGACTACCTGCGCAAGCGCTACGAGGCGCTGGCGCCGCACCCGCTGTTCCGCGGCATGGAGTACATCGACAGCCCCGACGAGTTCGCCGCGCGCCTGCCGCTGATGGCCAAGGGCCGTGACTTCACCGACCCGATCGCGCTGAACTGGACCGACGGCGGCACCGACATCGACTTCGGCGCGCTCACCAAGCAGCTGCTGGCCTACGTCGGCTACTCCGGCGGCGAGATCGCCTTCGGCACCGAGGTCCGCGACCTCGACAAGCAGTCCGACGGTTCCTGGAACGTCACCGTCCGCAACCTGCGCACCTTCAAGTCCCGCACGATCAACGCGAAGTTCGTCTTCGTGGGTGCCGGCGGTGGCGCGCTGCCGCTGCTGCAGAAGTCGGGCATCAAGGAGGCCAAGGGCTTCGGCGGCTTCCCGATCAGCGGCCAGTTCCTGCGCTCCACCAACCCGGAGCTCATCGCCGCGCACGAGGCCAAGGTGTACGGCAAGGCCGCCGTCGGCGCGCCGCCGATGTCGGTGCCGCACCTGGACACCCGCGTCATCAACGGCCGCAAGGGCCTGCTGTTCGGTCCCTACGCGGGCTGGACCCCGAAATTCCTCAAGGACGGCTCCAACGCCGACCTGTTCAAGTCGATCAAGCCGAACAACATCGGTTCGCTCGTCGGCGTCGGCCTCACCGAGATGGGCCTGACCAAGTACCTGATCAGCGAGCTGCTCAAGTCGCAGAACGGCAAGGTCGGCGTGCTCGAGGAGTTCCTGCCGCGTGCCGAGGGCCGCGACTGGGAGCTGATCACCGCCGGTCAGCGCGTGCAGGTCATCCGGAAGAAGGGTGTCGGCGGTGTGCTCGAGTTCGGCACCGCGGTCATCTCCTCGCAGGACGGCAGCATCGCCGGTCTGCTCGGTGCCTCGCCGGGCGCTTCGACCTGTGTCACCGCCATGCTCGACGTCATGCAGCGTTGCTTCCCGCGCGAGTACGCGGGCTGGACCCCGCAGCTGCAGCAGATGATCCCGTCGCTGGGCCAGAAGCTGTCGGAGAACCAGGCGCTGTTCCAGGAAGTGTGGGACTGGACCACCAAGTCGCTCCAGCTCGACAAGATGAACGCCACCACCGAGCAGGACGCCGCCGGTTTCGCGCAGGTGCGATAGCGGAGCCGATGTCGCCGGTCGTCTTGCAGCGGGCATGGGCGGCGGATCTGGACACCGCCACCCTGTACCGGCTGTTGACACTGCGTGTCGACGTGTTCGTCGTCGAGCAGGAATGCGCCTATCCCGAGCTGGACGGGCGTGACCTGCTGCCGGCGACCCGGCATCTGTGGATCGACGACGACGGCGAGGTTGTCGCCACGCTGCGCCTGCTCGAAGAGCACGAGGACGGCGTGACGAGCTTCCGTCTCGGCCGGGTGTGCACCGCAGTGCCCGCCCGCGGGCGCGGCTACTCCGCCCGGCTGCTGCGGGCCGCGCTGGCCGAGACCGGATCGGCGACCGTCCGGCTCGACGCGCAGTCCTACCTGGTGGACATGTACGCCACGTTCGGGTTCACCCCGGACGGCGAGGAGTTCCTCGACGACGGCATCCCGCATGTCCCGATGCGCCGGGGGTAACCCGCGAGGCGGTCTCGGGCCGCGCATGCCCGGCGCGGGTCATGATCAGACGCGCGCATAGAGTGGGGGCGTGCCTGGTTTTGCTGATGTCGCCGCTGGTCCGCACACCGCCGCTCGGTCGGCGGGTGAGGCGGGATTCCCGTTCTCGGCGGTGGTCGGGCAGGAACACCTGCAGCTGGCGTTGATCTTGTCGGCCGTGCATCCCGGGATCGGCGGTGTGCTGGTGCGTGGCGAGAAGGGCACCGCGAAGTCGACCGTGGTGCGGGCGCTGGCCCACCTGCTGCCCCCGGTGGTCGACGAGACCGGCGCGCGCCCCGCGCGGCTGGTGGAGCTGCCGGTCGGCGCGACCGAGGATCGCGTGGTCGGTTCGCTCGACCTCGAGCGGGTGCTGCGCGACGGGGAGCAGGCGTTCCGCCCCGGTCTGCTGGCGGCGGCGCATCACGGCGTGCTCTACGTCGACGAGGTGAACCTGCTGCACGACCACCTGGTCGACGTGCTGCTCGACGCGGCCGCGATGGGCCGGGTCCATGTCGAGCGCGACGGCGTCTCGCATTCGCATCCGGCGCGGTTCGTCCTGGTCGGCACCATGAACCCCGAAGAGGGCGAGCTGCGGCCCCAGCTGCTGGACCGATTCGGCCTCACCGTCGACGTGGCCGCCTCCCGCGAGGTCGACACCCGCATGGCGGTGGTGCGCAGGCGCCTGGACTACGAGGCCGATCCGGTCGGGTTCGCCGCTCGCTACGCCGACGCCGATCAGATTGTCGCCGAACGGATTCTGACCGCGCGTGACCGGCTGCCCGAGATCGCCCTCGACGACACCGAGCTGCGCCGGATCGCGGCGCTGTGCGCGTCCTTCGATGTGGACGGGATGCGCGCGGATCTGGTCGTGGCGCGGACCGCGACCGCGCATGCCGCGTGGCGTGGGCGCGATCGGGTCACCGAGGACGATGTGCGGATCGCCGCCCAGCTGGCTCTGCCGCATCGACGTCGGCGCGATCCGTTCGACGAGCCGGGGATCAGTGAGCAGCAGCTCGACGACGCGATGCGGGCGGCGGCCGACGAGGTCGAGAATGCCGCCGAGGCTGCGGGATTCGACGAAACCGCGGCCGGCGATGATCCGCGGGACGACGCTCGCGGACAGGGCGAGAACGACGATTCGGCTGATCGGTGCCCGGCGAACGCCGGGGGAGGCCCCGATCTTCGTGATGTCGACGGTGCCGAGGACGACGGCGGCCCCGATAGCGGGGGACCCGTCGACCAGGGTCCTGAAAGCGGCGGACCGGACGATCCCGACGGCGATGGCCCCGACAACAACCCCGGAGGCGGGCCTAACGGTGGCGGGTCCAGGCCCGCGGCCGAAGGGATCTCGGGCACACCGGGTTCCGTGTCGAAGCCCGCACCGCGCTGGGAGGTACCCGGCATCGGCGAAGGGGCGCCCGGCCGCCGGTCCCGCGCCCAGACCCGCACCGGCCGGATGGTGCGCCCCGATACCGACACCTCCACCGGCCTGCACCTGCTCGGCACCGTATTCGCCGCTGCCCCACGGCAATTCGAGCGCGGCCGGTTCAGTGGCCCGCTCGCGCTGGCCGCCGAGGACCTGCGTGGCGCGTATCGCGAAGGGCGCGAAGGGAATCTGGTCGTGTTCGTCGTCGACGCCTCCGGGTCGATGGCCGCCCGCGACCGGCTCACCGCCGTCACCGGCGCCATCGTCACCCTGCTGCGCGACGCCTACCAGCGCCGCGACAAGGTGGCCGTGATCAGCGTGCGCGGCAGCGAAGCCGAACTCGTCCTCCCGCCGACCTCCTCGGTCGACATCGCCGTCCGCCGCCTGGCAGGCCTGCGCACCGGGGGCAAGACCCCGCTCGCCGCGGGCCTGCTGAAGGCGCGTGAGGTGATCGCCCGCGAACACGTCCGCGACCCGCGCCGCCGCCCGATGCTGGTGCTGCTCACCGACGGCCGCGCTACCGGCGGCGTCGACCCACTGCCCCGCGCCCGCACCGCGGCTCGCCTCCTGGCAGGCGAAGGCCACACCGCCATGGTCATCGACTGCGAACGCGGCATGATCCGCCTCGGCCTCGCCGCCGAACTGTCTCGTGACCTGCGCGCCCGGTACCTGCGCCTGGACGAACTCACCGGGAAGACCGTCGCCGATGTCGTCCGCACCACCGGCCGCGCTGCGGCGCGCGCGGGGGTTATCCCGTGTCTTATAAAAAAAAGAATCATCCCAAGACAATTTTTGTGTTTTTATCGGTGTTGGGCGGAGAATTAAAAAAGTGTGTGGG